>NZ_JBEZEV010000087.1:0-29055 GCF_040649055.1 Micromonospora sp. NPDC049060 | reverse complement strand
AACACCCGCCGGGGCATACCGGGACCGGGACGGCCACCGACGTTCCCGGACTCCTCCACTGTGCCGGACTCCTCCACGGGGCACGGGTGCCAGGTCGGCCGGCGTCGCTGACGCGCGAGAGGGAAGGGTCAGACGGCCCCGACGGCCACCGGCTCGGCTGCGGAGGCCGGAGCGGGAACCGGCGCGGCAGCGGCGACGGGAGCCACCGCCTCCTCGGGCAGGTACTTGCCGAGCTTGCGGATCCGCCTGGCGTTGTTGACCAGGACGTCGATCGGCGGCAGGTCGCTGTCGAGCCGCACGGTCGTCGGGTTGGCGGCGGCGTGGTGGATGTTGCTCAGCAGCGTGTGGAACGACCGCGGGAACAGCGAGCGTACGAACTTGGACTGCTGCCGCCCGCGCTTGATGCTGGTGATCGGCTTCGACCAGTCGATCTGACCCGGCCGGAACCGGTGCTGCCGCATCAGTTCGCGCCGGAACTCCTGCCACGACACCAGCTTCAGGTCGAACCGCTCGGCGATCTCGCGGGTGGTCGCCGGAGTCACCGGGTAGCTGATCGGCCGCGGCGCGTCCGACAACGCGTTGTCCACGACCGACCGGGCCAGCACGTCGCCGGCGACGATCGGGCTGGTGACCTCCGAGTCCCAGATCAGGCCCAGCTGGAGCATGTGCGAGATCATGTTCCAGAACGAGTACTCCATACCGGGGTCCTTGAACCCGGTGGGCGCGCCGCCCAACGCGAACGGCGCCTGGTAGATGTGGATGGGCACGCCGTCACGGTTCGCCCGCAGGCTGAGGTGCTTGACGACCCACTTCATCCTGCTGTAGCCGGTGTAGAAGAAGCTGTTGCGGTAGAAGTCGCGCCGCTGCTGGTAGACCTCGCTGCCGACCGAGCCGATCACGTGCAGGGTCTTGAACCGCTCCTGCAGGCAGAACTCGGCGAGCCGGAGCGTCGGCAGGACCTTCTCCTCGCGGTACCGGGCGTAGGGGTAGTCGTGGGTCGTCGCCCCCGCGGCGTCGATGACCACGTCGACCTCGGTGAGCAGCTCGTCGTGGGCGGCGCGGTCGAGCCCCATCGCCGGCTCCAGGTAGCTGCCCTCCAGGACCGACAGCTTCCCGGTGTCGGGCAGCTCCATCTTGTACTTGCGCAGCTGCCGGGCGATGCGGTCCTCACCGGACTTGTCGCCCTTGCGGCGCACCAGGGCGTAGACCGTCGCCACCCGGGCGTCGCCGAGGAGCTCACGCAGCATGTGCATGCCGACGTATCCGTTCGCGCCCAGCAGGAGCACGTTCTTCGGCTCGTCGGCACCGCGTCGGGGGAGCCGGCCCGCTACCGCTCGCGGGTCCTCCGAGTAGCCGAGCGAGAGCCGGTTGGGGCTGCCTGTCGACAGCGCGATCCGGTCGCTGTTGTGGCGCAGGAAAATGTGCATCGATCCGCCTTTGCACGAAGGGTGGGTGTTGGGAGCCGGACGGGGACCGCGCCGGCTGTCAGGCCACGCGCCGGTCGAGGTGCTGCCAGAACCTTTCGCGCAGCTCCCGCCGGAGAAGCTTCCCGCTGGGGTTGCGGGGCAGCTGGTCGACGAACTCGAAGCTCGCCGGGATCTTGAAGTCGGCGATCCGTCCCCGCAGGAACGGGGTGAGATCGCGGGCGGTCGCGGGCTGGTCGGGGTGGGTCACCACGAAGCAGTGCACGACCTCGCCCCAGTGCTCGTGCGGCACGGCGACGGCCGCGGCCTCGACCACCCCCGGGTACGCGCAGACCGCGTTCTCGATCTCCGCCGGGTAGACGTTCTCGCCGGCCACGATGATCGTGTCCTTGATCCGGTCGCGTACGAAGAGGAAGCCCTCGTCGTCCAGGTAGCCGGCGTCGCCGGTGTGCAGCCAGCCGTCGACCAGGGTCGCGGCGGTGGCCTCGGGCAGGCCCCGGTACTCGATCATCCGTGCCGGCGTCGACAGGCAGATCTCGCCGACCTCGAACGGCGGCAGCACCCGGCCCGTACCGTCGATGATCTTCACGGCGAAGCCCGGGTACGGCCGGCCGGCCGCCTGCATGCGCGGCCCGCCGACGACGTGCTCCGACGGCGGCAGGCAGACGGCGGTGTTGCCGCTCTCGGACAGGCCGTAGATCTGCGCGAACTCGCAGTCGAACATCTCGATGCTGCGGCCGAGCAACGCCTCGGAGATCGGCGACCCGCCGTAGACGATCTTCCGCAGCGAGACGAAGTCCTCCCGCTTCGGCCGGGGCGGCGCGAGCATCATCTGCAACTGGGCCGGCACGACACACGCCGTGGTGACGCCGTGGCGCCGGATGAGGCGGACCGCCTCGTGTCCGGCGAACACCCGGACCGACACGTTGGTGATGCCGGCGCTGAACCCCTGGATCGACCACCAGAGCCCACCGATGTGGAACCCCGGAATGCCGATCAGGCTCACGTCGTCCGGCCGCCAGTCGATCCAGTCCAGGCCCTCGGAGGCGAGCGCGTCCCGCACCGCGAAGAAGCTGCGGTGGGCCAGCACGACACCCTTGGGGTTGCCCGTCGTGCCGCTGGTGTACACCTGGGCCAGGGGCTGCTCCTCGGACCAGGACGGGTCCAGGTCGCCGTCCTCGTCGGCCTGCCAACCGGTGAAGCCGGCCAGCGACACGACCTCGCTCAGCTCGGGCAGGTCCGGCCGCAGCGCGTCGACGGTGTCCAGGAGGTCCTCGTCGCAGAAGAGGACCGTGCTGCCGGAGTCGCGCATGATGTGCCGGATCTCGCCGGCGCGCAGCCGCCAGTTGATGGGGACCAGCACGGTGCCGGTCTTGGCGCAGGCGAACAGGACGTCGTAGTAGTGCTCGGACTCCTTGCCCAGGTAGGCGACGCGGTGCCCGGCCGTGACCCCGGCGCGCCGCAGGGCGTGCGCCGTCCGGTTGCTCGACCGGTGCAGCTGCGCGTAGCTGACCGTACGGTCCTCGCAGTGCACCGCCGGATGGTCGGGCCGCTGCCCGGCGTGGAAGGCGACGACGTCGTGCACCGTGCGCAACTGCGGGTGGTACGCCGTCATCGGCCCGTCCCGTCCGGGACCGCCAGCGTCTCCTCGAGGTACTGCACGATCGCCGGGCCGGACGCGAGGGCCGGCAGCAGGTTCGGGTCGATCTCGATGCCGAACGCGCTCTCCAGCGCCATCATGAGCTGGATCTGGCGCAGCGAGGTCCAGCCCGGGACGGTGTCCGGGTCCAGGCGCTCGGGCAGCTCGTCCGGTGCGACACCGAACACCGAGCCGACCACCTCGCGGACGCGGGTCTCCAACATTGCTACTCCTTGGGTGTCGCGCCGGGGCCCTGCCCCGGGGTGAAGAAACGTCGCGTGATCCGCGAGATGGTGCGGAAGTCGTCCGTGCTCACCTCGTCGAGGGAGATCTCCGTGCCCAGCTCCGCCTCGATCAGGTAGAGCAGCTCGACGAAGTGCATCGAGTTCAGGACGCCCGTGTCCACGAGGTCGTCGTCGAGCCCGACCGAGTCGATGTCCGGACATCTGGCGCGCAGGAACGTGGTGAGGAACTCCGGAACGGTCTCGGTCGTACTCATGACCCCTCCTGGGGGCGCGTCGGTGCGGGGAGGATCTTCGTGGTGAGCCGGGCGGCCGACGGGTCGCCGGCGCACCGGTGTTCGGCCACGGCCCGTCCCGTGGACAGGCCCGTCGGGATGAGCCGGTTGGTGCGCAGCGCGACGGCCGGATCGCGCAGCAGCGGGTTGGTGTCGCGCACGGTGGCGGAGAACAGCGCGAAGACCGGGTCGATGACCTTTGTCGCCCCGTCGGCGTCCTCGACCTCGACCCAGGCGTGGACCAGGTCGAGCATGCCGACCACCCAGCCGATCCGGGTCACCGCCGGGATGCCGGCCCGGTGGCAGAGCTGGGCCAGGTACCGGCTCGCCGAGTCGCAGCTCGCCACGCCGTGCGTGGTCACCAGGTCCACGTCGTTCTGCAGGGCCTCAGGCAGCTTGACCCAGCGCAGGTCCATGGCGGCGAACTCGGCGGCGATCGCGCGCAGCTCCGGGGAGCGCAGCTCGGCCCGCTCACCCGTCGTGTGGACGGTGGCGGTGACGGCGAGCTGCGACGCCGTACGGGTGACGGTGTCGCCGTGCTCGGCGTCCGGCCCGGCGACGCCGCCGGCGGGTTCCACCGTCAGGTCGTGCACCGCGCCGCCGCAGCGTTCGGGGCGCGGCAGCGCCAGCGTGCTGGTCGGCTGCGGGCCGCACGCGTCGGCGGCACACGCGATCCGCAGCGCGAACCGGGAGGCGCGGGGCGCGAGCAGCTCCTCGGTCGACGAGCGCATCCACCGTAGCGAGTAGGCGAAGGCCTGCTCCGGCACGGTCGTGCCGGTGCCCGAGTACAGCGCCAGGTTGAACAGGTCGCGCGAGTCGAAACGCTCCTCGCCCGGGTCACCACTGGCCGGCAGCCCGCGGTCGAGCAACGTGGAGAGCGTGTGGTCGTCGCAGCCGAGGACCTGTCTCGCCGAGGCGCGGTCGACGTCGCCGAGCCGGTGCTCCGGCGGGACCGCGAAGAGCGTGTCCAGCCCTCGGGTCAGTCCGGCCGCCGTCATGACCGCCCCGGGTGGTCGCGCCACATCGTCTTGATGACGCTTCCGGTGCTCAGCACGTACTCGTCCACGGACTTCCAGCCGAGCATCTCGTTGATCTGCACCTGCTCCGGTCCGGCCGAGGTCTCCAGGTAGCCCGGCAGGCCGAGGGCCTCGGCCCGCGCCTGGCCGGCGCGCATGAGGACGTAGCCGACGCCGACCGAGTCGACCCGCCGGCCGAGCACCGCGAACCACACGTGCGGGCTGTCGGGGCGCATCCGGTCCAGCGCGTTGGAGATGCGGACGGCGTGCACCACGGCCCGCGGCCCGGCCAGCAGGCACGCCACCGAGCGCAGTGCCCACCCCCACCACGGCGTGGTGCGCTCGTCGCCGTAGAGGACGAGGATCCCGTCGAGCCGGTCGGCCCGGTACGCGGCGAGGGTGATGCCCGAACTCATCAGCTGGGCGATCACCAGTTCCGCCAGGTAGAGGGCGGTCAGCGCCGACCGGCGCTGCCACCGGGGGAGCGAGCCGGCGGCGGCCCAGATGGCGCCGTTCTCGTACGCCTGGGCGAGCAGCCGGGAGCCCGCCCACAGCTGTCCCCACCCGAGGTCCCGGACCTCGAGCCTGGGCTCCGGGCGCGCGATTGTTCGACTGTTCACATTTCACCCCACGTACAGACGGGAGCCCGCTGACCTGGGTGAATTTAATGGTCTTGGGTAATCGGCCAGTAATAACAAGATCCCTCCGACGGATTGCGCCGTTGCGGCGACCTCAGGGCTGTCGCGCGACGTCGCGCCCCGTCGCCCACGAGGACCGCGCACCTCGCCGGGCAGCTCCCTTCCCCGGGTCGGGTCCGGATGCGAGACTGAGTCGTGTCGCGTGACGACCTCGGGAGCCCGCCGGAGCACCACCGCGCCGGGTCGGTGCCGGCGTGATCGCCGGCCACTGGGAGGTCGTCGTGGTCGGCGGCCGGATCGCCGGAGCGTGCACCGCCTGGGCCCTCGCGCCGTACGCGGAACGCGTCCTCGTCCTCGACGCCTCGCGGCCCACCGCGTACTGGCCGCAGCAGTCCACCTGGGACCGCTCCGGCAACCTCGCCTGGGCCGAGCTCGGTCTGCTGGAGACGGTCCTGGCCTGCGGCGCCCCGCGCACCTACGGCGACACCCAGCGCATCGGCGAGGACGTGGTCGAGCGGGTCTACCCGCGCGAGGACGCGTACTCGTACCGGATGAGCGTGCCCCGCGAGGTGCTGGACCCGGCGCTGCTGGCCGCGGCGCGCGGCCGGGGCAACGTCACCGTGCGGCGCCCGGCCCGGGTGCGGGACCTCACCATCGACGGGGGCAGGGTGCGCGGCGTGACCGTCCGGCACGGTGCCGTCGACAGCGAGGTCACCTGCGACCTGCTGGTGCTGGCGGACGGCCGGCTGTCGCGCAACGCCGAGCGCGTGGGGGCGGAGGCCTACCGGGTCGTCGAGTCACCGTGGTTCGCGCTGCTGGCCTACTACGAGAACCTGCCGCTGCCCACCGACCGCTCCTACTTCTCGTTGCAGGACCGCAGCGTCCTCATCTCGACGCCCTGCGGCGACAAGCAGTGGTGCGTCGCGCTCGACCTGCACCAGAGCCTCATCGACGAGACCGGCCGGCACCCGGCGCGCTCGTACGAGCGGATGGTGCGCGACGACCCGTATCTCGGTCCGGCCGTCGCCGCCGGCCGCCGGAGCACGTCGATCGGCGGCGCCGGGCGGATGCGCATGCTGCGCCGGCCGATGAGCGGGCCCGGCTGGTGCCTGGTCGGCGACGCCGGCTACCACCTGGACCCGGTCACGGCCCAGGGCACCCGGGCCGCCGTGGTCACGGCCCGGATCCTGCGGGACCGGATCGCGGGCGCCGGCCGCGTCGCGGGCGCGGACCTGACCGGCCTGACCGGCGAACGCGACGCCGCCCTCGACGACGACTGGGCCTACACCGAGCAGATCGTGCGCGGCTGACCGACGCCCCCCACCGGCCGACGCCCCCACCGGCCCGCGCCCTCCACCGGCCGACGCGCCCTCACCGGCCGGCGAGCGGATCCGCCGCCGAGCCGGCGCGGGGGTCGGCCCGACCGGCTACGCCACCGGCCGGCTGCCGTTGATGGTCACCCGCTGGCCGTAGCGGGAGTGCGGGTAGTAGTCCCAGACGGCGTGGTGCTGGGTGCAGCGGTTGTCCCAGAACACAAGCGTGTTCGGCGTCCAACGGACCCGGCAGCTCAGGATCGGCTGCTGGGCGACCCAGCCGAAGAGCATGTCCAGCAGCGCCCGGCTCTCGTGGCGGGAGAGCTGCACGATGTGCGACGTGAAGCCGGCGTTGACGAAGAGCAGCTTGCGGCCGGTCTCCGGGTGGCGTACGACGACCGGATGCTCGCTCTTCGGCACGACGTACTCCGGCGGCGGGGTGTGGCCCTGCCACGGGATGAGGCCGTCGTGGATCGCGGTCAGCCCGTCGAGGAAGGCCCGCATCGGCGGGGAGAGCATCTCGTACGCCAGGTGCATGTTCGCCCAGAGGGTGTCGCCGCCGACGCCGATCTCCGGCGTCCTGGTGACGTAGAGCATCGAGCCCAGCGACGGCTCGGCCTCGGCGGTGCCGTCGGTGTGCCAGTCCTCGCCGGCCACGAACCGCGAGTCGCGGCCGGCGCTGATCTCGAGGACGGCGGGATCGCCGCCGTCGAGGTCGGCGAGGGGCTGCCGGCGCAGCTCGCCGAAGAGGCCGGCGAAGCGCTTGTGGTCCTCGGCGGAGAGCACCTGGTCGCGGAAGACCAGCACGTGGTGGGCGAGGAAGGCGCGCCGGACCTCGGCCAGCTGCCCGTCGGACAGCTCGGTGGCGAGGTCGAGGCCGGAGACCTCCGCGCCGATGACCGGAGAGATCGGCCGGACGGTGATGGTGTCGTAGCGCTCCGGCGGGCGGGTCGTCGCCCGCTCGACGGCGGCAAGGACGTGCTCTTCCATGCGTTCCCTCCTGGATTCGGTGTCACAGCCCCCGCGCCAGCAGGTCGGCCACGATCAGCCGGCCGAAGGCGAGGTTGCCGTGGATCGGGTCGTCCGGCTCGCAGAACGCGGCCCGCTGCCGGCCCGCGCCGTCGGTGACCCGGGCCCGCAGGTCCACGATCTCCACGCCGAGCGCGACGAGCGCGCGGCGGACCGTCTCCTGGGCCGCCATGAACACCAGCGGGTCGGACATCCCCGGCACCCGCTGTGGCGGCAGCACCGCGAGGACGCGCAGCCCCAGGTCGAGGGCGTGGCGGTAGAAGGCCAACGCGTCGCGGGCCATGGCGCGCACGATGTCGTCGAAGAGCCCGCTGGCGAGGAAGCCCGCCGGGAAGGCGCCGTCGCCCGCCCGGTAGATCCGCCAGTTCTCGGTGGTGGCGAAGAAGTGGGCGCTGAGCCCGAACGTCGAGACCAGCGGGACGGCGAGCTGCCCGACGTCGGCCACGCCCAACTCGGCCAGGAAGCCGCGGTGGCGCTCCTGCACGGCGGCGTCCCGGAACACCAGGCCGTCGTCGCGGACGTCGAAGAAGCCGACGTTGAAGTCGCGCCCCGAGCCGACCGGCCCGCCGACGAAGGGCAGCCCGGCCGCCGTCGCCGCGCGGGCGATCGGCCCGGCGTGCGAGTCGCCCAGCAGCAAAAATCTAGCCGGCGCGGTAGTGGTCGAGGACGGCGTCGTCACAGTAGAGGTCACCTCCGTCGGCGTCGGCGCGGCGGTCCGCCGCCGGCGCGGTCCGATCACTTGGCCGGGTCCCGTTCCGGTCGCGTTCGAGGGCGTCGAAGAAGTGGCGCATGACGAAGGCGACCCCCGCCGGCGTCACGGCGCGCAGGTTCGGCGCGAAGAAGACCCCCCGGAACGGGAAACCGGTGATCAGCTCGTACGAGGGGAAGTAGTCGACGTGGTCGTGTTCCTGGGCCAGTTGGCCCGCCGCGGCCCGCAGCACGGACTTGGAGTACCCGGTGGCGGTCAACGCGTGCGCCCCGGTCGCCGTCGCGGTGAGCGGCACCGGCGACACGGTCAGCAGCACGGTCAGCCGTGGGTTGGCGGCGCGCAGCAGCGCGACGACGGCGCAGAGGTCCCGGTGCACCTCGGCCACGGTGAAGTTGTGGAAGACGTGCCGCCCGGCGTCGAAGGTGCCCCGGACGGTGCCGGGGCAGACCGGGTGGACGGTGCCGGTGACCGCGTCCCGCCAGGCCTCGGTCAGACCGAGGGTGAAGATGAGACAGCCCGCCTCGGCGACCGCCCTCCGCATCGCCGCCAGGGTGGATCGGCGGGCGGCCAGGGTCGCCTCCGCCGAGTCGTACCCGTCGGGTTCGACCGACGGGCGGTACGGGTCGAAGAACCGGTCGCCTTCGCGCCAGACCTCGTCGGGCCCGGGGTCGTCCGTCAGCGCCCAGGTCAGCCACTGCCGCAGGCTGGCGGCGGTGTAGATGGTGCCGGTGCGGAAGGAGAACGCGCCGTAGTGGCGGGCCTGGCGCTCGGCCTCAGTCAGCCCCGGCGGGGGCAGCTCGGCCTCACACCAGTTCATCCCCTCGTCGCGCAGGGCGGGACCGAGGTGGCGGGCGAAGCAGGAACCGGCGGTGAGGACCGGATCGTCCGGGTCGAGGCCGAACTTCGGCGTCCACACCTCGCCGATGTCCCGCATCTCCGGCTCGGCCACGGCGGTGCGCCAGAACGACCGCGACGGCAACGACTGGTACGGGTTCATCGCGCCGCCCTCGGGTCGGTGGCCGACTCCGCCTCGTTGATGGCCCCGGCCACCGCGTCCACGTGCGGCGCCCCGACGATGCCGTAGTGGGTGGTGTCGACGAGGTGCCAGGCGAGCCCGGTCAGGTGCCCCCGCCACTTACGGGCCTGCTCCTGCGGCGCGCCGAGCGCCGGCAGCCCGGCCGTCGGGCGGCCCGCGAGCCAGAGCCGCCCGGGCGTCCCGGCCAGCCGGGGCAGGGTGTGCTCCGCCATGCTCGCCAGGTTGGCCCGGCAGCAACGCGCCAGCGCGTCCGCGTACGCCGTCGCCGCGGTGTTCGCGCCGGTCGCCGCCCCCAGCTCGTGGGCGAAGAGCGCGGCGAGCCGCTCCTCGTCGTACGCCCCGAGGGCCGGCGCGGCGTCCGGCGGCGGCGGGTCGAGCAGGTACAGCTCGTCCGCCGGCTGGCCGGCCGTCTCGGCCTCCGCCGCCATCCCGAGCGCCACCCAGGCGCCGAACGACCAGCCGGCGAGCCGCCAGCGCCACTCGTTGCGGGGGAAGCGGTCCCGCAGCGCGGCGTGGTAGCGCGCGGCCCGTTCCGCCAGCGACCAGGCCGGCTGCCCGGGGCGTGTCAGCGCGGGATCGGCGATGACGCAGACCGTGAGCTGCGGGTCGAGCGCCGACACCAACGGCCGGTACGCCTGGACGTCGCCGCCGACCGGATGGACCAGACAGAGCACCGTACGCCCCCGGCCCGCCTGCCAGACCTCCACCGCCACGGTGGGGTCGGCGGGGTCGGCGGCGCGGACCGGCTCGCCGAGGAGCCCCAGCACCTCGGCCAGGCTCACCCGGTGGCTCAGCTGGGACAGGCCGAGGCTGACGCCGAAGTGCTCCTTGACCCGGTCGATCAGGTCCAGCAGCAGCAGCGAGTCGGCCCCCAGGTCGTAGAGGGACGCGGCCGGGTCGAGCCGGTCGGCGCCCAGCCAGTCGCAGAGCCACTCGCCGACCTGCTCGGCGGCCGACCGGGGCAGTACGGCGGGTGTCGCGTCCGGCGGGTTGGCCGGTGGCGCGTAGAAATCCCGCGCCCGGTCCAGCGCGGTGGTGCAGACGAGCAGCTGCGGCAGCCGCAGCCGCAGGGCCTGCGCGAAGAGCCGGCGCCCCTCGTCCGCGGAGAGGCCGACCGCCAGGTGTGCCCGGTGCCGGGCGTCGGTGGGCAGGGCGTCCCGGGCCAGGCCCACCTCGCTCCAGACGTCCCAGCCCACGGAGATCCGCAGCGTGGTGTCGGCCCCGTCCGCCCGGTGCCGGGCGAAGCCGTCGAGCAGCCCGTTGGTGGCGGCGTAGTCGAGCTGGCCGACGCCGCCGAGCTGCGCCGACATCGACGAGCAGTAGACGACGAACGACGGCCGGTGGCGCGCGACCAGCCGCTCCACGAGCAGCGCGCCGTACGCCCTGCCGGCCGTGGCCCGCCGCATCGCGGCCGCGTCCCGCCGGCCGATCAGCCCGCCGGCCGCGATCCCCGCGGCGTGGACCACCCCGTCGACCCGGCGGGTGCGGGCGTCGAGCCGGGCCAGCAGTTCGTCGGGTCCGGTCTCGGCCAGGTCGCCCTCGACGAGGTCGACGCGATCGGCCCACCGCGTCAGCCCGGCCGGCAGCCTCCCGCGCCGCGCCAGCAGGACCACCCGGCAGTCGCCCTGCTCCAGCAGCCAGGCGGCGATGCTCCGCCCGATGCCGCCGGTGCCGCCCAGCACCACGTACACGGCCGGTCCGGCCGGCAGCGGATGCGTGGCGGGTACCGCCGGCAGCGGATGCGGGATCGGCCCGGCTGACTGCGGATGCGTGGCCGGCGGGCGGACCGGCAGCAGCGCCTGCTCCCACCAGTAGCCCCCGCGCAGCGCGAGTCGGCGGGGTGGTGGTGCCTCCTCCGCCAGCAGCGCCGCGAGCGCCGGCGCCCAGTCGGCCGGATCGGGGCCCGGCAGGTCCACCCAGTGGCTCGCGACGTCGCCCTCCTGGGGTGCGACCTCGCACACCCCGGCGAGCAGGCCCAGCTCCGGCCGGCGTACGTCGTCGTGCACGGGTTGCGCCTGCTGAGACAGCCACCAGGCCCGCAGCCGGGGCCGGCGGGGCAGCGCGGCGACGGCTGCCAGCAGCGCCGCCGGGGTGTCGACGCAGGCCCGGTACGAGTGGGCGAGCGCGTCCGCGCCGATCGGCCCGTCGACGGCCAGCGGCAGCGCGTGGAGCCAGTCGACACCGCCCTGCCCGGGCGCGGCCGGCGAGCCGGCGTCGGCGCCGGTCAGCGCGTCGAGCAGCCGGCCCAGCGAGCCGGGATCGGCCGGGTCGGCCTGGTAGCTGTCCGGTCCGAGCCGGGCGAAGCCGTCCGCGGCGGTGACGGCCACCACCCGGGCGTGGGACGCCGCGAAGGCGCGCAGCGCGGCCGGCGGGGGCGGTTCCGCCGCCATGATCACGAGCGTCTCCGGGCGGCGGGCACCGGGATCGGCCCCCGCGTGCCGCCAGCGCACCCAGTGCGGCTGGTGCAACCACTCGGCCTCGGGCAGCCGTGCCGGCCACGGCTGATCGGCCGGCGCCGCCCCGGGGGCCGCCGCCACCCCGGGCGACGCCACCTCGGCGGGCGACGCTGCCACGGCTGATGCCACCCCGGCGGGCGGTGCCAGACCGGCTGGCGACGCCACCCCGGGTGTCGCCACCGCGGGCGGTGCCGTCCCGGTCGGGAATGTCGTGCTGGCGGGCGACGTCGTGCTGGCGGGCGACGTCGCCCCGGCCGGCGGGGCGGCGCGGGCGAACTCGTGGTCGACGAGAACGAACGCTGGCGGGGGGAAGTCCCAGGGCGGCTGCGCCGGCCCGGCCGACCACCGGACCGGCCGACCGGCCAGCCAGGCGGCGACGAGGTCGGCCGCCGGCGGCGTACCGGCCGGGCCGGTGACCGCGACGGGTGCCGCCTCGACGGGGGTGACCTCGACGGCGGTCGCGGTGCGCAGCCAGGCCACGGCGGCGGCCGCGTCGGCGCAGACGGCCGCCGCCCGCCACCGGCCCGGCGTGCGGCCCGCCTGGAGGTGGCGCAGCACCCGGTGGTAGGCCTCGGGCCGGGCCGCCAGGTAGTCGGCGATGCGGTCGGCGTCGGCGCGCAGGCCGGCCGCGCTGCCGCTGGCGAGCAGCACCACCGGTACGCCGGGGACCGGCGGAGTGTCCGGGCCGGCGCCGACCTGCTCGATCGCCTCGCAGACCAGGTGGGCGTTGGTGCCGCCGATGCCGAAGCTGCTCACCGCCGCCACGCGTGGCCGGTCGACGGGCCAGGGCCGGGCCTTCGTGGGGATGTGGAACGGGGCCGGATCGGGGCCGAGCCGTGGATTGAGGCGACGGAAGTCGACGTTCGGCGGGATCAGCCCGTGGTGCACGGCCAGCACGGCACGGACCAGGCCGACCACCCCGGCCGCCGCGCCGAGATGACCGATCTGGCTCTTCACCGAGGCCAGCGCGACGCGACCGGATTCGGCCAGGTCGAACGCCTGGCGTAGCGCCGCCACCTCCACCGGATCGCCCAGCTCCGTGCCGGTGCCGTGCGCCTCCACGTAGCCGACGTCGCCGCTGGTACGCCCGCTGCGACGCAGCGCGGTACGGATCACCTCACGCTGGCCGGCGACCGACGGCGCGGCGTAGCCGATCTTCTCCGCGCCGTCGTTGTTGACGGCGGATCCGGTGATCACGGCGTAGACGGTGTCGCCGTCGCGCCGGGCCAGCCGCAGGGGCTTGAGCACGACCACGCCCACCCCGCTGGCGCCGACGGTGCCGCCGGCGTCGTCGCTGAACGGCCGGCAGTGCCCGTCCGGGGAGAAGATGTGCTGCGGCTGGTAGCGGTAGCCGGCCGTCAGCAGCGGGTCCACCAGCACGCCGCCGACCAGCATCACGTCACTGTCGCCCTGGCGCAGCAGCCCGGCCGCGACGTGGACCGCCACCAGCGAGCTGGCGCAGGCCGCCTGCACGGTGAAGGCCGGACCGGTCAGCCGCAGGTGGTAGGCGACCTTCGTGGCCAGGAAGTCCTTCTCGTGGTGCAGCGCCAACTGGAAGGAGTCCGGCAGCCGCGCCGGATCGGCTTCGCGCAGCATCGTCTGGAAGTACGTGTTCTCGCCGCAGCTGGCGAGCAGGCCGACCCGCTGCCCGCCGGGATCGGCGATGCCGGCGTGCGCCAACGCCTCGACGCAGCTCATCAGCAGGTGCCGCTGCTGCGGATCCATCAGCCGCGCCTCCTGCCGGCTGATGCCGAAGTGCCCCGGGTCGAAGCCGAGCACCCCGGCCAGCTGGCTGCGGGCGCCGACCAGGCCGTCGGCGGCGTCGAAGTGCTCGATGCCCCGGTCGCCGGCCTCCACCATCGCCCAGAAGGCGGCCAGGTCGGTCGCGCCGGGCAGCCGGACGGCCATCCCCACCACGGCGACCGGCTCGTCCGCCGGGCCCGCGACGGCCCCGTCCCGCCCGCCCACCGTCGCCTCCGTGGCCCGTCGCTCGGTGAGGAACCGGGCGAGGCGGCGGATGGTGACATGCTCGAACAGGTCGGGGATGCTCAGCGGCAGCCCTTCGGCGGCGCAGCGCAGGTGGAAGCGCATCAGGTCGAGGCTGCCCGCGCCCTGGTCGAAGAAGCGCCGGTCGGGTGCGATCGGCGTCCCGACGACCTCCTCGAAGAGCCCGGCCAGCCGTGACTCCAGGACCGACATGACCGGCGCCGGCGCGGCGACGCCCGGCCGCAGCTCCTCGCCCGGTGCGGTCAACGCGCGGCGGCGGTCCAGCTTCCCGCTGGCGGTACGCGGCAGCTCCGGCAGCCGCCGGAACCGGTCCACCCGCACGTACCCGGGCAGGAGCCCCGCCAGATGACCGGTCAGCTCCTCCGGGGACGGTGGATCCGCCCGCAGCTCCAGACAGGCGACCAGGTGCGGCTCGTCGCGGACCACCACGGCGTTGACCACCGCCGGGTGCGTCAGCAGGGCCGCCTCCACCTGGCCCAGCTCCAGCCGGTGCCCGCTCACCTTCACCTGCTGGTCGTCGCGGCCCAGGTAGTGCAGCAGGCCGTCGCGGTCGAACCGGGCCTGGTCGCCGCTGCGGAAGAACCAGCCGTCACCGGGCAGCTCGACGAAGCGGGCCCGGTCGAGCGCCGGATCGTCCAGGTAGCAGGGCGCCACCAGATCCCCGCCGATCAGCAGCTGCCCGGGGCAGTCCGGCGGCACCACCTCGTCGGCGGAGTCCACCACCCGCAGCCACGTGTTGGCGACCGGGCGGCCGATGGCGGGGCGGGCCGGCCAGGTGGCCGGGTCGCCGTCGAGGCAGAGGCTGCTGACCACGTGGGTCTCGGTCGGGCCGTAGTGGTTGAACAGGCGCGCACCGGGCAGGCCGGCGAACCAGCGGCGGATGCTGTCGGTGCAGATCAGCTGCTCGCCGGCGGTGACGACCTCCCGCAGCCGGGACGGGTACCGGCCGAGGCGGACCCCGTGCTCGGCCAGGAGTTGCAGGGCGACGTACGGCAGGAAGATCCGCTCGATGCCGGCGGTGTCGAGGTGCGCCAGCAGCGCCGGCATGTCCTGCCTGAGCCCGGGACGGGGCAGGTGCAGGGTGCCGCCGCCGCAGAGCGTGCCGAAGATCTCCTGGAAGGAGACGTCGAAGGAGAGCATGGAGAACTGCAGGGTCGCCGCCGCACCCGCCAGGCCGCCGGCCTCGCCCTGCCAGTGCAGGAGGTTGACCAGCAGGGCGTCGCCGACCTGCACCCCCTTGGGCGTGCCGGTCGAGCCCGAGGTGAAGAGCGTGTAGAGCGGGCGGCCGGCGTACGAGGGCGCGACGGGTGCGGCCGACCGGGACAGCACCACCGGGTGCCGGGGGTGAGCGCCCTCGTCGATCACGTCGAGGGCGGGCTCGTCGCCGGGCGCCAGCAGCACGCAGAGCGGGTCGACCTGGCCCAGCACCTGGCGCAGCAGCGCCGGCGGGTAGGCCCGGTCGAGCGGCACGACGGTCAGGTTGAGCCGGGCCGCCGCGAGCAGCGCCACCACGTGCTCCACCGACGGCGCGAAGAACAGGGCGACGCGGTGCCGGTCGCCGGCCGACACCGGATGGTCCCGCAGCAGCTCGGCGGCGAGCCCCGAGGCGTACGCGTCGAGGTCGGCGTAGCTGAGACGACGGTCGCCGGCCACCAGCGCGGTCGCGGTCGGCTCCGCCTTTACCCGCCGGGCGAAGGCCTCGGCCACGGTGGGGAAGTCCGCCGGGGTACGCGAACCCCGGCCGGGCTCGGGCAGGCCGCGGCGGTAGGGCCGCACCAGCTCGGCCAGCGTGCTCGGGCCGTGGCCGGTCAACGCGTCGAGGCCGCGCCGGAACAGCTCGGCAGCCGCCGCCACGTCGCCGGCGTCGAAGTGCTCGTCGGCGTACTCCCAGAGGCAGTCGAAGCCGGTCTCGTGCGCGACGACCGAGAGGGTGAGCGGACACTTGGCCTCGGTCGGGGCCAGCCAGACCGGCCGGGACGCGCAGCCGGGCAGCGCCAGCGCGGAGAAGTCGGTGTTGTCGAGGACGAAGAGGAAGTCGAACAGCGGCGCGTCGGCGCCGAAGTCGTGGTCGGCGACGGCGTGCGCGAGCGCCACGTCCTGCGCGTCGAGCACCGCGCGTACGGCGTCGGCCTGTCGGCGCAGCTGCGCCCGCAGCTCCTCGGCGGGCGCCAGCGCCAGCGGCAGCAGCACCGTGTTGGCGAACATGCCGACGCTCGTCTCGAAGTCGCGTACGGGCCGGTTCGCGACGGGGCTGGCGACGCGCGGGTGGGTGCGGCCGGTCACCCCGTGCACGGCCCAGCCGAAGAGCGTCAGCAGCAGCGGGAAGCGGGTCAGGCCCAGCTCGGCGCCGAGCCGGTCGAGGGCGGCGCGGCGTTCCGGGCCGATCGTGGTGTGGAGCAGGTGGTCCCCGGTGCCGCCGTGCTCCCGGACCGGCCGCAGCGGCGCGGCGACCTCCGTCACGTCGGCGTAGTGGCCGCGCAGGGCGTCGCGTTGAGCCCGGTAGGCCGGTCGGGTGAACCACTCGGCCTGCCACCGGGCGTAGTCCAGCGGGGTCGGGGCGGGCTCGTCCTCGTCCTCGGTCGTGCCGGCCAGCGCCGCCGCGTACGCGGTCGACAGCCCGCGGAACAGGACGTCGAGCGACCAGCCGTCCACCGCGATGTGGTGCAGGTGCAGCAGGAGCACCCCGCCGCCGTCGCGGGCCAGCCAGTACGCCCGCAGCATGCGCGGCTGCGCTAGGTCGAAGGGGGCGGCGAAGAGGGCACGGGCGCGCTCGCGCCACCCGGCCCCATCGCCGGCCCCGGCCCAGTCGTCAGCCCTGGCCCAGTCGCCGTCGCCGGCCCAGTCGTCGGCCCTGGCCCAGTCGTCGGCCCCGTCAGCGGCGGAAGCGGAAGCGGGAGTGGGCTCGCGCCACGGGTCGTAGGGTTCGCCGACCTCCTGGCGCAGCCCCTCCGGCGTGGCCCGGAAGGCGGTCCGCAGCGCCGCGTGACGCGTCACCACCCGGCGCAGCGCGTGCCGCAGCGCGTCGACGTCGACCCGGCCGCGCAGCTCGAAGGCGAGCCCCACGTGGTAGGCGGTGGACGCCGGCGCCCGCTGCTGCAACAGCCAGAGCCGTTGCTGCTCCGAGGTGGCCGGCGCGGACCGGGCACCGGACAGGGGAGCTGGCACCGGGTACGGCGAGCCGGTCGCGGTGCGGGCCGTCGCGACCGCCGCGGCCAGCTCGGCGAGGTCACCGCCCAGCACCACCGCCTGCGGCACCTCGGCGCCCCAGCGCCGCTGGATCTCGAAGCGCAGCCGCAGCGCCTTCAGCGAGTCCCCGCCGCTGGCGATCCACCTGTCGTCCGGTCGCAGGTCGGGCACGCCCAGCACCTCACCGGCCAGCCCGAGCACCGCCCGCCGCCACGCCGTGCCCGCCGCCTCGGCCGGACCGCCGTCGCGCCCGCCGTGCGGGTGCGGGTCGTCTCGCCCAGCACGCCAGGGCGGGTCGTCGCGCCGCAGGAGCGCGTCGGCGTCCACCTTGCCGTTCGCCGTCAGCGGCAGCGCCCCGACCCGGTGGACCCGGTGCGGGCGCAGGTACGGCGGCAGGGTCGCGGCCAGGTGCCTGTCGAACTCCGCGAACGAGAGATCGGGAGCCGTCACCAGGTACGCCAGCAGCTCGTTCGTGCCGTGCACCGGGTCGCGCCGGGTGCACACGTACGCCTGCCGGACCCCCGGGTGGGCGAGGACCTGCCGCTCCACCTCGCCGGGTTCGACCCGGAAGCCCCGGACCTTGACCTGCCGGTCGACCCGGCCGACGTACTCGACGCGGCCGGCGGCGTCGGCGCGCACGAGGTCCCCGGTGCGGTAGTGGCGGCCGGCGGAGCCGTCCAGCCAGGGCAGCCGGACGAAACGCGCGGCGGTCTCCTCGGGCAGGTTGCGGTAGCCGGCCGCCAGCGCCGCGCCGCCCAGGTACAGCTCGGCGACCTCGCCCGGCGCGGCGACACGCTCGCCGTCGACCACCAGGTGCGCGTCGGTGCCCGGCAGCACCCGGCCGATCGGCACCACCTCGGCGTCGAAGTCGCGCGGGATCGGATGGCACAGGGCGAACGTGGTCGCCTCGGTGGGCCCGTAGACGTTGTGCAGCCGGGTGCGGCTGGCGGGGTTGTCGCGGTACCAGCGGCGGATCAGCCGGGCGTTGAGCTGCTCGCCGCCGACGAGCACCTGGCCGACGTCGGCGAAGCAGTGCGGCCGTTCGTCGACCACCGCGTTGAACAGCGCCACGGTGATGAAGAGCGTGTCGATCCGCTCCCGGCGCAGCGCGGCGTCGAGCAGGTGCGGCGTCGACACCGTCTCGTCGTCGAGCACGACGCAGCAGCCGCCGGTCAGCAGCGGCACCCAGACCTCGAAGCTGATCGCGTCGAACGCCGGGTTGGCGAGGCTCGCGTAGCGGGCCGCCGGGGGCAGCACGAGGTAGCCGGGGCGGGCCAGCCGCAGGATGCCCGCGTCGCGCACCTCCACGCCCTTGGGGCGGCCTGTGGTGCCCGAGGTGTAGAAGACGAACGCGACCGGCGCGGGCGGCCCGTCCGACCCGGTCGCCGGGTCTCCCGCCAGCAGGGCCTCCGCCGGCAGCGGCCGCACCCCGTCGGGCAGGTCGCCGGGCGCGTCCGGGCCGTGGACCACCGCCACGGCGCCCGAGTCGCGCAGCATGTGGTCCCGCCGCCCGGGCGGGCTCTGCCGGTCCAGCGGCACCACGGTCGCGCCGAGCCGCAGGACGCCGAGCATGACGCAGACCAGCCGCCAGCCGCGCGGCAGGTGCACCGCGACGGCCTGACCCGGGCGGGTCCCGGCCCGGCGCAGGGACCGGGCGACGGCGGCGCTGGCGGCGTCCAGGTCGGCGTAGCTGAGGCGCCGGTCGCCGTCGGCCACCGCAACCGCGTCGGGGGTACGGCTGGCCTGGGCGAGCACGGCGTGCGCGAGACCGGGACCCTGGACCATCACGCCTCCCGTACGGCCGGCGTCGTCGGACGGGCGTGGGAGAGCCGGTCCATCTCGCCGCGCAGCAGGGCGGCGACCCGGAGCACCACCGCGCTCTCCAGGATGTCCCAGTGGTCGCAGTGCACCCGCTCCAGCAGGAAGTCGGCCTCGCCGCGCCGGTGCCAGAAGGCGCGCACCTCGCGCAGGAAGGCCTCGTCGCGCCCGGCGGTGGCCTGCAACAGCACCAGCCGGGCCGGCGACGCGGGGGTCGGATAGTCGCGCATGGTGGACCGGTTGTGGTTGTAGACGCGGTGGTACTGGTCGATCTGCTCGTCGTCGATGCCCGGGTACATCCCGTTGAACTTGATGAGCTTGTCGCGGAACTCGGCCATGTCCACCGGCTCGATCGCGCCCCGGTGGGCCGGGTCGTCGGTGCCCAGGGTGTCCAGCAGGACCACGCTCAGCCCGGGATGCCCGGCGAGGGCCAGCCGGCGTCCCATCTCGTACGCGACAAGCCCGCCGTAGGAGAGCCCGGTGAGCACCACCGGCCCGTCCAGCAGGTGCGCGACCTGCCCCAGGTACGCCTCGGCCATCGCCTCCACAGTGGGCAGGAACTCCTCGCCCGGGTTCACCCCCGGCGACTGGATCCCGTACACGCCGAGGGACTCCGGCAGCGCCTTGGCCAGCGACAGGTAGCAGAACGCGGTGCCGCCGGCCGGGTGCACGCAGATGACCCGGCCGGCGCCGTCGCCCGCCCGGAACTCGATCAGGTTGCTCGGCGGCCGGCCCGACGCGCCCCGCCGCAGCCGTCCGCCCAGCGCCTCGATCGTCGGGTGCAGCATGATCTCGTGGACCGGCAGCGGTTCGCCGAACGCCTCGCCGATCGCGTGGGCCAGCTTGATCGCCGAGATCGAGGTGCCGCCCACGTCGAAGAACCGGTCGCCGATGCCGATCTCCGGGTGCAGCAGCAGGCGCTTCCAGATCTGGTAGAGGGTCAGCTCGATCTGGTCGCGCGGGCTGGCCAGGTTGACCTGCCAGGGCGCTGCGGTACGGGCCAGCCGCAGCACCTCGTCGCGGTCGAGCTTGCCGTTGGCGGTCAGCGGCAGCCGCGGCAGCTCCACGAAGAGCGACGGGATCATGTAGCCGGGCAACCGTCGCGACAGCGCCTCGCGCCACTCGCTGACCAGCAACGGCGCCGCCCCGTCCCGGGCCACCCCGGCGACCAGCCTCGGCTCGCCGGCGGCGTCGGAGTCGACCAGCACCGCCGCCTCGCGTACGTCCGGCCGGTCCCGCAGCGCGGCCTCGATCTCGCCCAGCTCGATGCGGAAGCCCCGGATCTTGACCTGGCCGTCGCGGCGGCCGAGGTACTCGATGTTCCCGTCGGGCAGCAGCCGGGCCAGGTCGCCGGTGCGGTAGAGCCGTTCCCCGGGCACGAACGGGTCGGGAACGAACCGCTCGGCGGTCGCACCCGGCCGGCCCAGGTAGCCACGGGCGACGCCGACGCCACCGATGTGGATCTCGCCGGTGACCCCGACGGGCACCGGCTCCCGCCGCTCGTCGAGCAGGTGGACGCGGGTGTTGGCGATCGGCCGGCCGATCGGGCACCGCCGGGCGGACGGCTGCGGGTCGAGGTAGGCGGTGCTGTAGACGGTGGTCTCCGTCGGCCCGTACCCGTTGAGGACCCGCAGCCCGGGCAGGGCCTCCTGCATCCGGTGCAGGCCCTGCTCCGGCAGCGGTTCGACCCCGACCAGCAGCTGGCGCAGCGCCGACCCGGCCAGGCGGGCCGCCGGATCCTCGTCGATCCACCGGACGAAGGCCGGCGGCAGGTAGGCCTGCACGACGCGGTGCTCGCGCAGCCAGCCCATCAGCGCCGCCGGGTCGCCGCGCAACTTCTCCGGTACGAGGTGCAGGGCCCCGCCCGTGGTCAGCGGCAGGAAGATCTCCTGCACGGAGACGTCGAAGCCGACGCTCGACCAGAGCGCCGCCGCCTCCCCCTCGGCGGCACCGAGCCGCGACACCCAGTGGTCGAGCAGGTTCACGACGCCGCCGTGGGCGACCGCGACGCCCTTGGGGCGGCCCGTCGAGCCCGACGTGTAGATCACGTACGCCAGGTTGGCGGGGTGCACGACGACGCCGGGCGGACCGTCGTGGCGCCCCTCGGCCTCGACGGCGGCCAGGTCGTCCTCGCCGAGCACCAGGGCCGGCGCCGCGTCGGCGACCATGCCGGCGAGCCGCTCCGGCGGCAGGGCCGGGTCCAGCGGCAGGTAGGCGGCCCCGGCCTTGAGCACGCCCAGGATGGCGACGATCAGCCCGGCCGAGCGCCGCGCGTGCAGGCCCACCACCTGGTCGCGGCGTACGCCCCGGGCGATCAGCGCGTGCGCCAGGCGGTTGGCCCGCCGCTCCAGCGTGGCGTAGTCCAGCCGCTCGTCGTCGTCGGCCACGGCGAGGGACTCGGGGTGCCGCCGCGCCTGCGCCGCGATCCGCCGCACCACGTCCGCCGGGTCGGTGAGCGGTCGCGCGGTGCGGTTCCACTCGACCAGCAGGCGGTGCCGCTCGTCCGCACCGAGCAGCCGCAGCGCGCCGACCGGGGCCGACGGATCGGCCGCCACCTGGGCGAGCAGGTGGACGAAGTGCCCGGCCAGCCGGGCGATCGTCGCGGCGTCGAAGAGGTCGGTGTTGTACTCGAAGACGACGTGCAGCTCGTCGGCGTGCTCCAGCACCTCGACCGACAGGTCGAACTTGGCCGCGCCGGTGCTGCTCGACAGGGGCCGCAGCTCCAGGCCGGGCAGCGCCAGCCGGCCGCGCGGGATGTTCTGGAGCACCAGCATCACCTGGAACAGCGGCGAGTAGCTGGTGTGCCGCTCCGGGTTGAGCGCGTCCACGAGCTGCTCGAACGGCAGGTCGGGATGGGCGTACGCGTCGAGCAGGTGCCGGCGGACGTCGGCCAGCAGCGCCGCGAAGGACTGCTCCGGGTCCAGCCGGTTGCGGATCACCACCGTGTTCACGAAGTGGCCGATCAGGCCCTCCACGTCCCGGTGGTTGCGGTTGGCGAACGGGGTGCCGACGCAGACGTCGTCCTGCCCGCTGTAGCGCCACAGCAGCACCGACAGGGTGGCCATGAGCGTCATGAAGAGCGTGGCGTCGCCGGCCCGGCCCACCTCCCGCAGGCCCCGCAGCACCGCGGCGTCCACAGTCGTGCCGTGGGTCTCGCCCCGGTAGCGCTGCACCGCCGGGCGGGGCCGGTCGGTCGGCAGGGCCAGCAGCGCGGGCGCACCGGCCAGGGTCCGCGTCCAGTAGCCGAGCTGGCGCTCCAGCTCGCCGCCGCCGAGGTGCCGGCGCTGCCACAGCGTGTAGTCCGGGTACTGCACGGGCAGCTCGGCCAGCGCGGGAGCCTCGCCCCCCGCGTACGCGGCGTAGAGGGCGGTGACCTCGCCGATCAGGATGCCGACGGACCAGCCGTCGGCCACCATGTGGTGCACGGTGAGCAACCAGCGGTGCTCGTCGGGCGCCAGCCGGAGCAGGCAGCTGCGGAGCAGGGGGCCGGCGGCCAGGTCGAACGGCGACCGCGCCTCGGCCTCGGCGGCCTCGTCGGCCCGGCGGGAGCGCTCCAGGCGGGGGAGCGCGGTGAGGTCCGCGACCGGCAGGGCGACCGGCCCGGCCGGCCGCACCACCTGGCAGGGCTCCTCGTCGATGAGCGCGAAGACGGTACGCAGCGCCTCGTGCCGGCGTACCACCTCGGTCAGGGCGCGGGCCAGCGCGGCCACGTCCAGGGCGCCCACGACGTCGAAGGCGACCGGGTTGTTGTAGAACGGATTGCCGGGGGAGAGCTGGTCGAGGAACCAGAGCTGCCGTTGGGCGAACGCGACCGGCACCGGCGCGTCCGGTCGCGGCCGGCGGGGGATCGTGTCCGCGTCGGCGCCGGTCAGGATCGCGACCAGCTCCTCCTTGTGCAGCTTGAGGTCGGCCAGCAGGTCGGGCGTGAGGACCTCGCGGGAGCCCGTGAGGCGCAGCCGGTCGCCGTCGACCCGCAACCCGACCGCGTGCCGGTTGAGCGTGTCGAGCAGCTCGTAGGCGTTCACAGCTCGACCGTGATCGTGTCGGTGGCGTCGGGCCCGGCCGGCTCCGCCCCGGGACGGCCGCCGCCGAGCAGCGCGTAGACCAGCCGGTGCGAGGGGTCCAGATCGAACAGGGCGGGCAGCTCCGCCGTGTCCAGGGCGCCGACGCCGCACAGGCCGAGACCGTGCTCGGGGGCGGCCATCGTCAGCAGCTGGGCCATGGCGCCCGCCTCGATCGCGGTGAAGGTCGCACTCTGCTCCTGGTAGAGGGGCTCGATGGCCGCGCGCTGCGCCACGAGGAACAGCGCGAACGCGGCGGCCTCGAAGACCGGCCGGTTGACGAAGTAGTCGAAGGCGTCGGGGCTCAGCTCACGGTCGCGGCCGAGCGCCAGCAGCCGGTGCGCCGCCGGGTCGTGGTAGTACGCCCCGCCCGGCACCCCGTCGATGCGTCCCGCCTTGACCAGGACGTACGTCTGCACGGCGTAGGTGCCGCCGGCCGAGCCGTACTGGAACTTGGCCCGACCGTCGACCTCCCGCTGGGCGAGGGTGGCCAGCAACCCGCCGAGCGCCTCCGCCGGCAGCGGGTCCGCGGCGAAGCGGCGCACCGTGCGGTAGCCGGTGTACCGCCGGTCGTACGCCGGGTCGGCCGGCGCGGTCAGCGCGACCGCCGGGGTGTCGGGCGCGAAGCCGCGACGGCCCCGCCCGTCCGAGGTGAACGCGGCGCGCGCGGCCGGGTCCTCGACCACCGTGGCGGCCCGCTGCGCGGCCGCGACGACGGCCCGCTCGGCGGTGTGTTCGCGGAACATCCGCAGCAGGTCGGCGAGGGTCGGCTGGCGCATCAGCCGGGCGAGCTTCGGCCGGAAGCCCAACTCGCCGGAGAGGGCGTTCGCGATCCGGACGACGTCGATCGACGTGGCGCCGAGCATCAGCAGGTTGGCGTCGGGCGCGACGACGGGCAGGTCGAGGATCTCGGTGACGATCTCCACCAGCCGGTTCTCGGCCGGGTCGGTGAGCACCGGCGCCTCGGCGACGGTCTCCGGCGACGGTTTCGGGTCGGGGAGCTGGCCCCGGTCGACCTTTCCGTTGGCCGACAGCGGCAGCGCGTCGAGGACGGTGAACGACGACGGCACCATGTACGCCGGCAGCCGCTGCTCCAGGTACGCCACGAGGGCGGCCGGCTCGGGGGCGGGACCGTCCGCCACCACGTACGCGGCCAGCCGCTTCTCGCCCTGCGCCTGACCGAGCAGCCGCAGCGCGGCGGCGCGTACGCCCGGGTGGGCCTCCAACGCCGCCTCGATCTCGCCCAGCTCGATCCGGTAGCCGTGCACCTTGACCTGGCCGTCCTCGCGGCCGAGGAACTCGATCGTGCCGTCCGGGCGCAGCCGGCCCAGGTCGCCGGTGCGGTAGAGCCGCTCGCCGCTGACCGGGTGGACGACGAAGCTGGCCGCCGTCGCCGCCTCGTCGCGCCAGTAGCCCCGCGCCAGCCCGGCGCCGCTGATCCAGAGGTCGCCGGTGGCCCAGGTGGGCCGGGGACGCAGCGCCTCGTCCAGCACGTGGACCCCCTGGTGGGCCAGCGCCCGGCCGTACGGGATGCTGCGCCAGGCCGGATCGACCTCGTCGACCGCGTGGTGGATGGACCAGATCGACGCCTCGGTGGCGCCACCGAGGCTCTCGACCCGGATCCCCGGCAGCGCCTTGCGCAGCCGGTCGGGGAGGGTGAGCGGGATCCAGTCCCCGGAGAGCATGGCCAGGCGCAGCGACGCCGGTAGCGGATGGCCGGCGTCGGCGTCGTCGAGGAGCATGCCGGCCAGCGCCGGCACCGAGTTCCAGACGCTGACCCGGTGGGCGTGGGCCACCTCCCGCCAGTGGGCCGGGTCGCGGGCCAGTTCCGGGTCGAGCGTCACGACCGCCGCGCCAGCCGCGAGGGTGCCGAAGATGTCGAAGACGGAGAGGTCGAAGCTGAGCGCGCTGACGGCCAGGACCCGGTCGGCGGGCCCCACGGCGAAGCGCGCGTTGACGTCGAGCAGCGTGTTCACCGCACCGCGGTGGTCGATCGTCACCCCCTTCGGCGTGCCGGTGGACCCGGACGTGTAGATCACGTACGCGACGTCGGTCTCCGCCCGCTCGACCGGCCGCAGCGCCGGCCCGCCCGCACCGACGGCGGCCGCGTCCACCACCAGGCGCGCGACGCCCTCGGGCAGGGGCACCCGGTCCGATCCGGTCAGGACCAGCCCCGCCCCGGCCCGCTGGAGCACCCGGGCCACCCGCTCGGCCGGCCAGTCGGGGTCGAGCGGCAGGTACGCGCCCCCGGCGTGCAGGACCGCGAGGGTGGCGACGACCTGCTTCCAGCCCCGGTCGAGCAGCACCGCGACGAGCTGGCCGGGCCCGACGCCGCGGTCCTGGAGCCGCCCGGCCAGCCGCCGTGCCTCGACGCGTACGGTGGCGTGGTCCAGGTGCCGGTCCGGGGCGAGCACGGCGGGCGCAGCGGGGGTCGCCAGCGCCTGCCGGTCGACAAGCTCGTGCAGGAGCCCGCGATTGGCCGGCGGGGCCACCGGCACGGGCGGGGCGAGCGGCCCGTCCAGCGTGCCGTACCAGGCGTCCGGCTCCGCCAGCCGCCCGAGCAGCTCCCGGTACGCCGCGAACATCTCGGCGACCAGGCCGGCGGGGAAGAGCTCGTCGATGCTGTCCCAGTTGACGTGCAGCCGCCCGCCGGCCTCCAGGACCGTGTGGTCGATCCACACCTGCGGCGTCTGGGTGATGCCGTGCAGCACCTCGCCGCCGAGCGCCGCCGCGAGGCCGCTGTCGCCGACGTCGGGGGCCGATTCGGTGAGCGTGCTGTTGAAGACGACCGGCAGGGCCGCGTGGCGGGTGCCCCGGGCGCGGGCGAGTTCGCGGTTGACCCGTACGCCGCTGACCGCCGAGTGGTCGATGTCCTGCCAGAGCTGCTCCTGCACCGCCCGGGCCCGGGTCACGAAGTCGACCCCGGCCGCCACGTCGACCTCCAGCAGCACCAGCGACGTGAAGTCACCGATCACCGCGTTGATGCCGGGATGCAGCGGCAGCCGGTTGAACAGCGGCAGGCTCAGCGTGAACCGCGACTGGCGGCTCCACCGGGCGAGCACCTGCGCGAACGCGGTCACCAGCAGCACCGACGGGGTCACCTGGTGCCGGCCGGCGAGCGCCTTCAGCCGGCTCCAACGCTCCGCCGGCACCACCTCGTCGTAGCGGGTGAAGCGCGGCCGTTCGACGCTCTCCGGCTGCCGTTCCAGCGGGAGCTGCGGCGCGGGGGCCAGCGTGCCGACCCGCTCCCGCCAGTAGTCGAGGGCCCGCTCGTAGCGTGGCGTGTGCCGCAGGGCCCGTTCGGCCAGGACGTAGTCGCGGAAGGTCACCGCGAGCGGCGGCAGGTCGACGTCCGGGTCGGCGTAGAGCAGCGCCAGCTCGTGTTCCAGGATCTGCCCGCTGGCCGCGTCGAGGATCAGCGCGTCGAGGCTGACGTGCAGCCGCGCCTCGCCGTCGAGCAGCGTCACCGCGAACTCGAACAGCGGCCAGCGGCCGGCGTCGAACACCTGGTGGGACATCCGCTCCCGGGTCTCGCCCAGCCGGCGGTCGGCGGTCTGCGGGTCGAGCCCGCGCAGGTCCTGCCGGGCCATCGCGTAGCGCGGCACGTTCGGCAGGACCCGCTGGACGCCGTCGTGGAAGACCGCGCGGAGCATGTCGTGGCGGTCGACCAGCCGGTGCAGCGCCCGGGTGAAGCGCTCCTCGTCGAAGTCGCGCAGCCGCAGCTCGCTGTAGCCGTGCGCGCCGACGCCGCCGAGTTCGATGGTGGACCCGCGGCCCACCCAGTAGGCCTCCTGGATGTCGGTGAGCGGGAACGGCTCGTACCGGCCGGCGGGATCTGCGACGAGCGACGGCAGGGCGTCGACGGCGGGGGAGCCGGGCCCCGCCAGCTCGGCCGCCAGGTCGGCCAGGACCGGCTTCTGGAAGAGGGTACGCAGCGACAGCCGCGCCGACATCCGCTCGTTGATCGCGTGCACGAGCCGGGTCGCCAGCAGCGAGTGGCCGCCCAGCGCGAAGAAGTCGTCGTGCGCGCCGACCCGGTCGCGGCGCAGCACCTCGGCCCAGATGGCGGCCATCCGGGCCTCCCGGTCGTCGCGCGGCGCGACGTAGGCGGTGGCGACGTCGGCCTGCTCCGGCGCGCGCAGGGCTCGCCGGTCCAGCTTGCCGTTTGCCGTCAGCGGCAGCCGCTCCAGCAGCACCCAGCGGGTCGGCACCAGGTGCTCGGGCAGCCGGCGCCGCAACTGCTCGCGGGCCGCCTCGGCGGTGACGTCGCCGACCAGGTAGCCGACCAGGTGCGGGTCGCCGGGGGTGTCCTCGCGCAGCAGCACGGCCGCCTCGCGGACGCCCGGAACGTGTCGCAGGGCGCTCTCCACCTCGCCCGGCTCGACCCGGAAGCCGCGCACCTTGACCTGGTCGTCGGCGCGCCCGACGAACTCGATGGTCCCGTCGGCCCGGCGGCGGACCAGGTCGCCGCTGCGGTACATCCGCTCGCCCGGCCCCGCGAACGGGTCCGGCAGGAACCGTTCCGCGGTCGCCGCCGGCCGGTTGAGGTAGCCGCGCGCCAGGCCGGACCCGCCGATGTAGAGCTCGCCGAGCACGCCCGCCGGCACCGGCTCGCACCGCTCGTCGAGCACGTAGAGCCGGGCGTTGGCGATCGGCCGGCCGATCGGCGGCAGGGCCGGCCAGTCGGCCGCCGCCTCGGTGGCCAGCGCGAACTGGCTGACCACGTGGGTCTCGGTCGGACCGTACTGGTTGTAGAGGTACCGGCCGCCCAGCCCCACCACCAGGGCCCGGACGTCGTCGTTGACCCGCAGCGCCTCGCCGGCGGTGACGATCTCGCAGCCGGGCGCGAGCGGGGCGACGGCCCCGGTGAGACCGGCCAGCTGGTGCAGCACGGCCGCCGGCAGGAACGCCCGCCGTACGCCCTGCTCGGCCAGGACGTGGCGCAGCCGGCCCAGGTCCCGGCCGCTCTCCTCGTCGATCAGCACCAGCGTGCCGCCCTGGCAGAGGGTGCTCCAGATCTCCTGCGCGGAGACGTCGAAGCCGATCGAGGCGAACTGGAGCACCCGCTGCGGCGCGGGGCTGCCCGGCGCGGCGTAGCGGAGCTGCCAGTCGATCAGGTTGTCCAGGCACCGCCAGGTCTGCGCCACGCCCTTGGGGCGGCCGGTGGAGCCGGAGGTGTGGATGACGTAGGCGAGGTGGTCGGGCCGGGTGCCGGGGTCGGGGCTGGTGGTGGGGTGCTCGGCCCAGCGGTGTGCGTCGGTGTCGAGGTCGACGAGGGGCGCGTCGGTGAGGCCGTCGAGGGTGGCGCGGGTCGCGGCGTGGGCGAGGACGGCGACCGGGGCGCCGTCGGCCAGCAGGTGGGCCAGGCGTTCGGCGGGGTGGGCCGGGTCCAGGGGCAGGTACGCGCCGCCGGCCCGGGCGACGGCCAGGAGCGCAACGATCAGCTCCGGCGACCTGCGCAGGCAGACCGCGACGAGGGTGTCGGGGCCGACGCCGTGCGTGCGCAGGTGGTGGGCGAGCCGGTTGGCGCGCGCGTCGAGGTCGCGGTAGGTGAGGGAGGTGCCCTCGAAGGTGACCGCCGCCGCGTCGGGGGTCGCGGCGACCCGCTGCGCGAAGCGGGCGACGACGCCCTTGTCCACCGGGGACGGCTCGGCCTGGCGCAGCGCCTGCTCCCGTTCCCGCTCGTCGAGCAGGGTCAGCCGGTCGATGGGCTGGTCGGGGTGCGCGACGAGTTGGGTGAGGACGTGGCGCAGGTAGCGGATGTGCCGCTGGGCGGTGGCGGTGTCGAACAGCGCGGTGGCGTATTCGAGGCTGCCGGTGATGCGGCCGTCGTGCTCGGTGAGGGCGAGGGTGAGGTCGAACTTGGCCGTGCTGTGGGGCGGAGGCAGGGCGGTGACCCGCAGGCCCGGGAGGGTCAGCTCGCCGTCGTCGGTGTTCTGCCAGGCGAACATGACTTGGAAGAGGGGGGTGTGGGCGAGGTTGCGGGTGGGGTTGACGGTTTCGACGACGTGTTCGAAGGGGAGGTCCTGGTGGTCGAGGGTGGTGAGGGTGAGGTCGCGGACGCGGTGCAGGAGTTGGGTGGTGGTGGGGTGGTTGGTGAGGTCGATGCGGAGGGCGAGGGTGTTGACGAAGAAGCCGATGAGGTTTTCGAGTTCGGCGCGGCGTCGGTTGGCGGTGGGGGTGCCGATGATGAGGTCGTGTTGGCC
>NZ_JBEZEV010000086.1:0-29675 GCF_040649055.1 Micromonospora sp. NPDC049060 | reverse complement strand
CGACCATGGTTCCGAATCCTTCCGAGGTGAAGACCTCCAGCAGCGTGGAGTGGGCGACCCGGCCGTCCACCGTCCGGCGCTGCTCGGCGGGGCCGGCGTCGGCGTCCCGCTCGGCGCGACCGCCGGCGCGCTGCTCGCGCACGGTGCGTCCGCGCGGGGTGTACGCCCGGGCGTCGGAGATGCCACCGACCCCCGGCTCACCGGAGCGCGGCTCGCCGCCCCGGCCCCCGCCGTTGCGCGACGAACCGCGCCGGGAGCCTGTGGCGTCCCGGCGCGGTTCCTCCGATCTCGGCGGCACGGTCGTCAGCCTCCCGCGCCCTGCTGGCTGGTGATCGATGGCTTGCCCCCGGCGGGCTGCGGCACGCCGATGACCTTGCCGTCGGGCAGCCGGATGTAGGCCGGCTCGCCCGCCTCCACCAGACCGAGCTGGCGGGCCCGGGCCTCCAGGTTGCCCGGGGCCTCCGCGTCGGCGATCTCCTTGTTGAGCTGCTGTTGCTCCACGTCGAGCTTGGCCTGCTGCTCCTGGAGCTTCTCCAGCCGGAAGGCGTTCTCGTTGATCTTCGTGTTGACCGCCAGGATGCCGAGCACCCCGCCGACCACCAGCACCAGCACCAGGGCGGCGAAGGGTGCCCGCGGCACCTTCACCGGCGGCGGCGGCGCCACCCGCAGCCGGGGCGGACGGGCCGTGCCGGCGCTGTCCCGCTCGGCCGGGTGCAGCGCGGCGCTGCCCTGGGTCGGGAACTCGCGCGCCCCCCGGGCGCGAGTCTCCCCCTGCCGGTTCGCGCGGTCCGCCCGCGGCGCGCCGGTCCCGATGCGCGTGGCCCGCTCCGCCGCGGTCCGGCCCCCCGACCGCGGTGCGCGCTGCCCGCCGCCGGCGATGTCCCGACGGTCGCGCTTGTCAATAGTCATGTCCCTCCCCCTCTTCGTCCGTCCCTGTCCCGTCCCCCGGGGTCCGTCGGATCCGTGTCGGATCCGGGAGACCCCGCCCCTGGTTGGTGCATCGCCTTTACCCGCCGGCGGTACCGTTCGCGGTCGGTACCGCCCTGCTGTGCCGCGTCCGGGTCGAGTCGCTCCGCGGCCCGCAGCCGCACTGACGCGGCCCGCGGGTTCGCGGCGACCTCCGCCTCCCCGGGAAGTTCGGCGCCCCGGCTGAGGAGCCGGAACGTCGGACCCGACCCGGGCAGTTCGACCGGGAGGTCGACCGGGCCCTTGCTGCGGACCCGGTCGCTGAGCGCCGCCTTGGTGAGCCGGTCCTCCAGCGAGTGGTAGGACAGGACCACCATGCGGCCGCCCACGTTGAGCTTGTCGAGCGCGGCTGGCAGCGCCGTCTCCAGCGCTGCCAGTTCCTTGTTTACCTCGATCCGTAAAGCCTGAAACGTTCTCTTGGCCGGGTGTCCCCCGGTTCGTCGGGCGGGTGCCGGAATGGACTCCCTGACCAGTTCGGCCAGCCGCGCCGACGAGGTGATCCGGGCCCGCTCCCGCTCGCGGATGATCGCCGAGGCGATCCGGCCCGCGAACTTCTCCTCGCCGTAGACCCGCAGCACGCGGGCCAGGTCCGGATGGGCGTACGTGTTGACCACCTCCTCGGCGGTCACCCCCCGGGTCTGGTCCATCCGCATGTCCAGCGGGGCGTCCTGCGCGTAGGCGAACCCGCGGTCGGGTGCGTCGAGTTGCAGGGAGGAGACGCCCAGGTCGAACAGGATGCCGTCGATCGCCGGGTAGCCCAGCCGGTCGAGCACCTCCGGCAGCTCGTCGTAGACGGCGTGCTCCAGGTGGACGCGGTCGGCGAAGCGGGCCAGCCGGACGCGTGCGTGAGCGAGCGCCTCCGTGTCCCGGTCCAGCCCGATCAGCACCGTCTCCGGATGCGCCTCGAGCACCGCCTCGGCGTGCCCGGCCAGGCCCAGCGTCGCGTCGACGTGGACCGTCCGCCCGCCCCGGCCCAGCGCGGGGGCCAGCAACTCGAGACACCGCTCGAGCAGCACCGGCACGTGCGTGCCGCGTAGCTCCCCCATGTCGACCCCCACTGGTGTGAAACCTTCGTCCTTCACGCGCCTGTCGTCGGACGACGCCGTGCCGTCGTACCGCCAGATCCCCATCCGCTCCCGCCCACCGGAGGCCGCGGCCCTCCGATCGGATCGTGCGCCTGGCACCGGGGAAGGGGTGCCAGGAACTCGAAAGCGGGTGGAGATCTCGCAGTACGTCGGGCGCCGTCACGCCCTACAGACCGCCGGGCAGCACCCCCTCCTCGATGTCGGCGAAGTCGTCTTCGCTCTCCGCGAGGTAGGTCTCCCAGGCAGCCTTGTCCCAGATCTCCACCCGGGTGCTCGCGCCGATCACGACCAGATCCCGGTCGAGGGCGGCGTAGTCCCGCAGGTGAGCCGGGATCGTCACCCGGCCCTGCTTGTCGGGCACCTCGTCGTGCGCGCTGGCGAAGAAGACCCGGCTGTAGGCTCGGGCCGCCTTGTTCGTCATCGGTTGCGCGCGCAACTGCTCCGCGATCCGCTGGAACTCGGGCATCGGGAAGGCGTAGAGGCAGCGATCCTGCCCTTTGGTTATCACGACACCCCCCGCCAGCTCGTCCCGGAACTTCGCCGGGAGGATCAACCGGCCTTTGTCGTCCAGGCGCGGGGTGTGGGTGCCGAGGAACATCGGCCCAACCCCCTCGCCCTTGAGCGGCGTTCGCGGCGCCGCTGACCCCCCGGGCCGGTGGGCCCTCCCGGCCTCACCACTGCGCCCCACTCTACTCCACTTCCCTCCACCCGCAACCAGAATCGCCCGCGTGGCGCGGCCTTTCGGCGCGCAAAACCGCACGTCAACGGGGGTGGAGCGGAGTGGAGGGCCGCGGGGCCCGCCGGGCCGGTCCGCTTTCCGACATAGATCGACTCCGTCCGGCTGAGCGCGTCCCGACCACCCCGCCGGACGACCCCGGCCGAACGGTTCGCCGTCGGCGGCGATCTGGCGGGGTCGCCGGTCCGGTAACCTCGCTCGGGTGACGGACGCGAAGATGCCCCTGCGGGCAAAGGTGGCAAGCTCGGTGTCGCGGACCGCCGCGGCGCTGTCGCGGGCCGCGGGGCGCGGTGACGGCTCGGTGATCGGCGGCTGGATCGGCCTCAAGATCGACCCGGACCTGCTGGCCCACCTGTCGGCCGGGCGCGCCATCGCCCTGATCTCCGGCACCAACGGCAAGACCACCACCACCCGGCTCACCGCGGCGGCGGTCGGGGTGCTCGGCCGCGTCGCCACCAACTCGTTCGGCGCCAACATGCCGACGGGGCACACCTCAGCGCTCGCCAAGGCCGGCAGCACGCCCTACGCGGTGCTGGAGGTGGACGAGCACTACCTCGCCCAGGTGCTGGACGCCACCGAGCCGCACGTGGTGGCGCTGCTCAACCTCTCCCGCGACCAGCTCGACCGGGCCAAGGAGGTCGCCATGATGGCGCAGCTCTGGCGCGCCGCGCTGGTCCGGCACACCGACGTCCGCGTCGTCGCCAACGCCGACGACCCGATGGTGGTCTGGGCCGCGACCCCGCCGCCCAACCACGACCACCGCATCGCCCCGCCGCAGGTCACCTGGTTCAGTGCCGGGCAACGCTGGCACGACGACTCCTGGGTCTGCCCGGAGTGCGGCTCCACCATCCAGCGCTCCGGCGACCAGTGGTGGTGCAGCGGCTGCCCGCTGCGCCGGCCCCAGCCACAGTGGACGGTGGAGGACGACGGCGTGCTCGACCCGACCGGCGCCTGGCACAAGGTCAAGCTCCAGCTCCCCGGCAAGGTCAACGTCGGCAACGCCGCGACCGCGCTGGCCGTCGCCGCCGAGTTCGGCGTCCGGCCGGTGGACGCGGTGCTCCAGCTCGGCAGTGTCGCCTCCGTCGCGGGCCGCTACGCGCAGGTCGACCGGGACGGGCGCAACATCCGGCTGCTGCTGGCGAAGAACCCGGCCAGCTGGCTGGAGGCCTTCGACATGGCCGACGTCGCCCCGACGCTGCTCTCCATCAACGCCCGGGACCCCGACGGGCTGGACACCTCGTGGCTCTTCGACGTCGACTTCGCCCCGCTACGGGGCCGGCAGGTGCTGATCACCGGGGACCGCGCGTACGACCTCGCGGTCCGGCTCGAGGTCAACGACGTGCCCTTCCAGCATGTGCGGACGTTCGACGACGCCGTCCGGTCGGTGCCCCCGGGGCGCCTGGAGGTCATCGCGAACTACACCGCGTTCCAGGACATCCGAGCGGAGTTGGACCGTGTCAACTGAGAGCCTGCGCATCGTCTGGATCTACCCCGACCTGCTCTCCACCTACGGCGACCGTGGCAACGCCCTGATCCTCGCCCGCCGGGCGCGGCAGCGCGGCTTCCCGGTCGAGGTGCTGGAGGTGCGTTCCGACCAGCGCCTCCCCTCCACCGCCGACATCTACCTCATCGGCGGCGGCGAGGACGGCCCGCAGGCGCTCGGCGCGCAGCGGCTGCTCGCCGACGGCGGCCTGCACCGGGCGGTCGCCCAGGGCTCGGTCGTGTTCGGGGTCTGCGCCGGCTACCAACTCCTCGGCACCTCCTTCTTCGCCAAGGGCACCCTCTGCGCCGGGCTGGAGCTGCTCGACCTCTCCTCCGACCGGGGGCCGACCCGCGCCGTCGGCGAGCTGGCCGGCGAGATCGACCCACGGCTGGGCGTGCCGGCGCTGACCGGGTTCGAGAACCACGGCGGGCGCACCCACCTCGGCCCGGGGGTCTCCCCGCTGGCCCGGGTCACCGCCGGGGTCGGCAACGACGGCGCCACCGAGGGGGCGTGGCGGGGCAAGCTGCTCGGCACGTATTCGCACGGCCCGGCCCTCGCCCGCAATCCCGCCCTGGCGGACCTGCTGCTGCGCTGGGCCACCGGCGCGCACCAGCTCCCGCCGCTCGACGACACCTGGTCGGACCGGCTGCGCGCCGAGCGCCGCACCGCGGTGGCCGCCGCCGCCCGGGCATGATCCTGGCCGTCCGGCGGCTGCTGCGGCAGCCGTCGGCCGTCCGGTTCGCCCTGCTGCTGCTCCTGCTCGCCTCCTTCGGGGCGGTGCTGCTCGTCGTCGACCTGCCCGAGGCGCGGGAACTGCCCGGGCTGGCCGACCGGCTGGGCGGCCTCGCCCCCGTGGCGGCGGTCCTCGGCGGGGCGCTGCTGCTGGTCGCGCTGGTCCCCCGGACCTTCATCACGCTCGCCTCGGGCGCGATCTTCGGTGCGCTCGAGGGCGCCGCGTACGCGCTGGGCGCCGCCCTGCTCGCTGCGGCGCTGGGCTTCACGGTCGGCCGCCTGCTCGGGCGGGACTTCGTCGCCGAGCGGGTACGCGGCCGGCTGGCCCGGCTGGACGGCTGGTTCGCCCGCCAGAGCGTCCTCGGCGTGGTCACCGTACGGCTGCTGCCGATCGCCGGCTTCGGGCTGGTCAGCTACGGCTACGGCACCACCGGCGCCCGGGTGCTGCCGTTCCTCGCCGGCAGCGTGATCGCCTCCGCGCCCACCGCGTTCGGCTACGCGGCGGTGGGTGCGACGGTCACCTCCCCGGGCGACGTCAACTGGTTCGGCGTCGCGCCGGCCGCCCTCGGCCTGATCGCCAGCGTCGTGCTGATCCACCGCTGGTGGCGCGCCGAGCGGCAGCGCCGGCTCGGGCCGAGCTGACCCCGGCACCGATTCCGCGCTGCGCCCACCGCGCTGTCTGGGAGATCTTGGGACGAAAGTGCCCCTCCAGGGGCCGTTTCTTGCCAAGATCGGGCGCGGGCGGACGCAACGCGGCACGGAAGCGGCGGGGACAGGGGCGCCTGCGTTCGCCTCATCCCGCCGGGGAGACCAGCCCGGCCTCGTAGGCGGCGATGACGAGGTGCACCCGGTCGCGGGCGCCCAGCTTGCTGAACAGCCGGGCCACGTGCGCCTTGGCGGTGGCCGCGCTGATCACCAGCTCGGCGGCGATCTCGCCGTTGGACAGGCCCCGGCCGACGAGCGTCAGCACCTCGCGCTCCCGCTCCGTGACGCCGTCGAGGGCCCGGGTCGGGGCGGCGGGGGTCGGCCGGCGGGCGAACTCGGCGATGAGCCGGCGGGTGACCCCGGGGGCGATCAGCGCGTCCCCGGCGGCGACCACCCGGACCGCGCCGAGGATGTCGTCCAGCGCCATGTCCTTGACCAGGAACCCGCTCGCGCCGGCGCGCAGCGCGGCGTGCACGTGCTCGTCGTCGTCGAAGGTGGTGAGCACGAGGACGCGGGTGGCGCCGCCGTGCGCGGTGATCGCGCGGGTGGCCTGGATGCCGTCCATGCCGGGCATCCGCAGGTCCATCAGCACCACGTCCGGCACGACCTCGCGGGCCAGCCGCACCGCCTCCGTCCCCGTACCCGCCTCGCCGACGACGTCGATGTCGGGGGCGTCGGCGATGAGGACCCGCAGGCCGGCGCGGACCAGTGGCTGGTCGTCGACGAGCAGCACCCGGACGCTCACCGGTCCGCCGTCCCGGCCCGCGCTCCGACCGACTCCGTCGCCACGTGTGCTGCCGGCGCTGCGGGGGGTGCCGGTAGCCACGCCGCCACCCGGAAGCCGCCCTCGGGGCGGGGCCCGGCGTGGAACCGGCCCTCCAGCAGGGCGACCCGTTCGCGCATGCCGAGGATTCCGTGCCCCTCACCGCCGACCCGGGCGCCCCGGCCCTCGTCGACGATCTCCACGGCCACCTCGTCGGGGCCGTGCTCGGCGGTGACCCGGCACCGGTCGGTGCCCGCGTGCCGTACCACGTTGGTGAGCGCCTCCTGCACGATCCGGAACGCGGCGAGGTCGACCTCGGCCGGGACCGGCCGCCGCTCGCCGACGCGCCGCAGGTCGACCCGTACCCCCGCATCGGCGGCGGCGACGACCAGTCGGTCGAGGTCGTCCAGCCCCGGCGTCGGGTCCAGCGACGCCGACTCCGACTGCGGGCGGCGCAGCGCGCCGAGCGTACGCCGCAGGCCGGCCAGGGTGTCGCGGCTGGTCGCCTCGATGGTGGCGAGCGCGGCGCGGGCCTGGGCCGGTTGGGTGTCGATGACCCGGGCGCCGACGCCGGCCTGGATGGCGATCACCCCGATGCTGTGGGCGACCATGTCGTGCAGCTCGCGGGCGATGCGCAGCCGCTCGGCGGTGACCGCCTCGGCGGCGGTGTGCGCCCGGACGGCCGCGGCGTAGCCGCGCCGGGCCCGGACCGAGTTGCCGACGGTCCACGCGGTGACGACCGCCAGCACGGCGAGCGTGGCCCGGTTGATGGGGTCGCTGGCGGGGTTCACGAAGCCAGCGGTGATCTGCACGACGAGCACCGCGACGGCCACCGGCACCGAGACGCGGCGCGACCTCCTCGCCGCGATCAGCCCCACCACCAGGTCGATGGCCAGGAACTGCGCGTACCAGATGTCGGTCAGGTAGCCGCCCTCCGGAACGTTGACGGCGGCGGTGATGACGCACGCCGCGACGACCATCAGGGCCAGGGCGAGCACCGGGCGGCGGCGCAGCAGGCCGGCGGGCGGGACCACGGCCAGCAGCGGCACCAGGTAGCGCTCGGAGATCCACCAGTCGCCGAACCCCACGCCGCCCCGGCTCGACGCGACGGCCGGGGCGAGCAGCACGGTGACGGGCAGCAGCGCGACGCCGACCCAGGGCAGGACCGCCCGCGCCAGCGACGCGGCGCGGCGTGGCAGCGGCACGGTGGCGTCCATGCGCACACGGTAGACAGCCCGTCGCCGCCCGCGCATCGGCCCACGGGCGTACGCCCCGGGGCGGGTGTCCGGCCGCCGGGTGTGGCCGCCGGGGCGACGCCCCGCCGCCCGCCGCCCGGCAGCGTGGGTGGAGTGATCGAACTCAACGCCCTGACGAGACGGTACGGCCGCACGACGGCCGTCGACGACCTCACCCTGACCGTGCGCCCCGGCCACGTGACCGGGTTCCTGGGCCCCAACGGGGCCGGCAAGTCCACCACGCTGCGGATGATCATCGGGCTCACCGCGCCCACCAGTGGCACCGTCACGGTGGACGGGGTCCGCTTCGCCGACCGGCCGCGCGGGCTGCGCCACGCCGGCGCGTTGCTCGACGCCGGGGACGTGCACGGCGGGCGCAGCGCCGTCGCGCACCTGTCGGCCCTGGCCCGCAGCAACGGCATAGCGCGCACCCGGGTCGACGAGGTGCTGCGGGAGGTGGGGCTGTCGGCCGTCGCCCGGCGGCGCATCGGCGGTTTCTCGCTCGGCATGCGGCAGCGGCTCGGGATCGCCGCCGCGCTGCTCGGGGACCCGCCCGTACTGCTCTTCGACGAGCCGTTCAACGGTCTCGACCCGGAGGGGGTGCGCTGGGTACGGGACCTGTTCCGGCGGCTGGCGGCCGAGGGGCGCACGGTCTTCGTCTCCAGCCACCTGATGAGCGAGATGCAGAACTGCGTCGACCGACTCGTGGTGATCGGCCGGGGCCGGCTCATCGCCGAGCAGGGCCTCGCCGAGTTCGCCGCCGGGAGCACCCGGGCCGACGTGACCGTCCGTACGCCCGACCCGGCCACCCTGTCCGCCGTGCTCACGGCCGAGGGCGCGCACGTCCGCCCCGACGACGCCGGGGCGCTCGTCGTGACCGGCCTGACGGCCGCGCGGATCGGCGACCTCGCGCTCGCCCACGGCGTCGGGCTGCACGAACTGACCGCCCGTACCGCCTCGCTGGAGGAGGCCTTCATGGCACTCACCGCCGACAGCGTCGAGTATCTCGCCGGGGAGGGGACCCGATGACCGCCGTGACCCGGCCGACCCGCCGGCCGACCGTGACCGGGGCGCCGGCCCGGTTCCGCGACCTGCTGGCCGCCGAGTGGATCAAGCTGTGGTCGCTGCGCTCGACCCGCTGGACGCTGCCGCTGGTCTTCCTGTTCGTGGTCGGGGTCAGCGTCAACGCCAGCCTCGCCGACCACCGGAACTGGCCGACGTACCCGCAGGAGCGCCGGGAGATGTTCCGCATGTACGGGCCGGTGCGCGACGCCTTCCCCGAGGTCGGCTACCTGGTGCTGATCCTCGCCTCGGCCACCATCGGCGCCCTGACCATCGTCGGCGAGCACCAGAGCGGGCTGATCCGGGCCACGTTCGCCGCCGTCCCCGCCCGCCGCGCGCTGGTCGCGGCGAAGGCCGCCGTGCTGGCCGGGGTCATGCTCGTCCTCGGCACGGTCACCGCGGCGACGTCGTTCTGGGTGTCCCAGGCGATCCTCGCCGACCGGGACGCCGGCTGGTCGATCGGCGAGCCGGGGGTGCTGCGCGCGGTCGTGGCGAGCGCCGTTCTCGTGCCCGTGTGCGCGCTGGTCGGGCTGGGTCTGGGCGCGCTCACCCGGCACGCCGCCGGTGCGGTGGCCGCCGCGACTGCGGTGCTCGTGCTGGTGCCGATGGCGGTGGACAGCGACGAGCACCGGTGGATCGCCGAGGCGTACAACGCCCTGCCCCTGACCGCCTGGCTACGACTGATCGAGGTGCATCCCGACGTCGTCAACCTGGACCCGTACCCGGCCACCGTCACCGGCTCCTGGCTGACCCTGGCCGCCTGGTCCGCGGCCGCGACCCTGGCGGCGATCACCCTGACCCACCGCCGCGACCCCTGACCCACCCCACCCGGCGCGTCGATCATGCAGTCGTGGTGCCCGGCTCATCCCGGCCCGGGGGCCTTGTCCCCCACCACAACTGCATGATCGACGGCGCACGGCGCACGGCGCGGGTCAGGCCACCACGGAGACCATGCGGCCCTTGATGACGATGACCTTGCGGGGTTCCTTGCCGGCCAGCGAGGACGCGACCGCCTCCAGGGCCGCCGCGCGGACGGTCTCCTCGGACGCGTCGGCGGGGACCTCGACGCGGCCCCGCACCTTGCCGTTGATCTGCACCGGGTAGGTCACCGTCTCGGCCACCAGCAGCGCCGGGTCGGCGGTCGGGAAGTCCGCGTACGTCAGGGAGGTGTCGTGCCCCAGCCGGCGCCACAGCTCCTCGGCGACGTGCGGGGCGAACGGCGCCAGCATCAGCACCAGCGGCTCGGCCACCTCGCGCGGGGTCTCCGTCAGCCGGGTCAGCCCGTTGGTCAGCTCGATCAGCTTGGCGATCGCGGTGTTGAACCGGATCGCCTCCATGTCGCCGCGGACCCCGTCGACCACCTTGTGCAGCAGCCGCCGGGTCGCCTCGTCGGCGGGCGCGTCGGTGACCCGCAGCGCGCCGGTCTGCTCGTCGACGACCGCCCGCCAGACCCGCTGCAGGAACCGGTACGACCCGACGACCGCCCGGGTCTCCCACGGACGGGACACCTCCAGCGGGCCCATCGACATCTCGTAGACGCGGAACGTGTCCGCCCCATACGCGGCGCACATCTCGTCCGGCGTGACCACGTTCTTCAGGGACTTGCCCATCTTGCCGTACTCGCGGTTGACCTGGGTGTCGCCCAGGTAGAAGCCGCCGTCGCGCTCGGTGACCTCCTCGGCCGGCACGTAGGCGCCCCGGGCGTCGGTGTACGCGTACGCCTGGATGTAGCCCTGGTTGAACAGCTTGCGGAACGGCTCGTACGACGAGACGTGCCCCAGGTCGTACAGCACCTTGTGCCAGAACCGCGCGTACAGCAGGTGCAGCACGGCGTGCTCGGCGCCGCCGACGTACAGGTCGGTGCCACCGCAGTCGCCCTCGCCGCGCGGCCCCATCCAGTACGCCTCGTTCTCCGCGTCGACGAAGCGCTCGGAGTTCGTCGGGTCCAGGTAGCGCAGCTCGTACCAGCACGAGCCGGCCCACTGCGGCATCACGTTGGTCTCGCGGGTGTAGCGCTTCGGGCCGTCGCCCAGATCCAGCTCCACCTCGACCCAGTCGCGCCGGCGCGACAGCGGGGTCTCCGGGTTGCTGCCGGCGTCCTCCGGGTCGAACGTGCGCGGCGAGAAGTCGTCCACCTCGGGCAGCTCGACCGGCAGCATCTCCTCCGGCAGGGCGATGGCCGCGCCGGTCTCGTCGTACACGATGGGGAACGGCTCGCCCCAGTAACGCTGCCGGGAGAACAGCCAGTCGCGCAGCCGGTAGGTCACCGCGCCGGTGCCGTGGCCGTTGGCCTCCAGCCACTCGATGATCCGGGCCTTCGCCTCGGCCACCCCCAGGCCGTTCAGGTCCAGGCCGCGCTCGGGCGCGGCGCTGTTGACCGCCGGGCCGTCCCCGGTGTACGCCTTGCCGTCGAAGCCCTCCGCCGGCTGCACGGTACGCACGATCGGCAGGTCGAAGACCTCGGCGAACGCCCAGTCCCGCTCGTCCTGGCCGGGCACCGCCATGATCGCACCGGTGCCGTAGCCGGCCAGCACGTAGTCGGCGACGAAGACCGGGACCTGCCCACCGGTGACCGGGTTGGTGGCGTACGCCCCGACGAAGACGCCGGTCTTCTCCTTCGTGTCGGCCTGCCGCTCGACGTCGGTCTTGGCCGCCGCCGCCTTGCGGTACGCCTCCACGGCCGCGCGCGGGTTGGCGTGCCCGCCGGTCCACGCGTCCTTCGTCCCCTCGGGCCAGGCCGCCGGCGCCAGCGCGTCGACCAGCTCGTGCTCGGGGGCCAGCACCATGTAGGTGGCGCCGAAGACGGTGTCCGGCCGGGTGGTGAACACCCGGATCGGCGCGACGGCGGTCGGGAAGTCGATGTGCGCGCCCGTGGAGCGGCCGATCCAGTTGCGCTGCATCAGCTTGATCGGCTCGGGCCAGTCCAGCGTGTCCAGGTCGTCCAGCAGCCGGTCGCCGTACGCGGTGATCCGCATCATCCACTGCTTCAGGTTGCGCTTGAAGACCGGGAAGTTGCCGCGCTCGGAGCGGCCGTCGGCGGTGACCTCCTCGTTGGCCAGCACGGTGCCCAGCCCCGGGCACCAGTTGACCGGCGCCTGCGAGACGTACGCCAGCCGGTGATCGTCGACGATCCCCCGGCGCTCGGCGACGGACAGCTCCGCCCACGGCCTTCCGTCGGGCGTGGGCCGGTTGCCGCCCTCGAACTCGGCGATCAGCTCAGCGATCGGGCGGGCCCGCTTCGCCCCGGTGTCATACCAGGAGTTGAAGACCTGCAGGAAGATCCACTGCGTCCAGCGGTAGAAGTCGGTGTCGATGGTGGCCACCGAGCGGCGCTCGTCGTGGGCCAGGCCCAGCCGGCGCAGCTGCGCCTTGTAGCGCTCGATGTTGGCCACGGTCGTGGTCCGCGGGTGGGTGCCGGTCTGCACCGCGTACTGCTCTGCGGGCAGGCCGAACGCGTCGAAGCCCATGGCGTGCAGCACGTTGCGCCCCGCCATCCGCTGGTAGCGGGCGAAGCAGTCGGTGCCGATGTAGCCCAGGGGGTGGCCGACGTGCAGGCCCGCGCCCGACGGGTACGGGAACATGTCCAGGACGTACAGCTTCTCCGCCCCGGCGCGCGGGTGACCGGGGTCGGCCAGCGGGCCGGTCAGGTTCGGGGCGTGGAACGTCCCCTCCCGCGCCCAGGCGTCCTGCCAGCGCTGTTCGATCTCCTCGGCCAGGGCCGCGGTGTACCGGAACGGGGGAATGTCGGCCGGTGCTGCCTCACTCATGGCGTCTCCTCGCTTCGCTCGTCGCCGCCGGCCACGCCACGGCCGGGCTGGGTGCTGACCTCGCTCGGCGCGGTCATGTCGGTCTGGCTCGGGTCTGTCCGCCGCCGGCGCCGCGCCGCCCGAGGGCCGGCGCCGGTGCCGGGTGCCGTTCGCCGGGGCGTCCGGCGGAGGGCACAAAAAAGCCCCTCGCGCAGGAGGGGCCGCCGTGCTGTCGCGCGTCAGCGCATCAGCACGGCCCGGTAAGAAGCAGGAAGAATCCGGCCATGCCCGGGAGTGTACCCCGCCGTCCGGTCCCGCACGTCGCCCGCCGCCACGGGTCGGGACGGCGACCCCGGCCGTACGCGTCGCGGCACCCCTTGGTGATCATCGCCGGCACCGAGAGCGACGGTCCGTTCCCCCGACCCGGCGAATGTTCGGTGCGTAACCGACCGTCTACCTGCGGGGGTCGGCGACGGCGACAAACATGGTTAGCCTGAGAGACCAGTGAGATTTCTGCGGCAGACGAGGCTCGGCGTCGCGAACCCTACGGCGGGTCCAGGTGCTCTATTCAGAGCTGCCGTCCGGCGACGAGGAGGAGGCCCGTGACACAACAGACCTGGGACGAGGTGGGCGGCGTGTTGCCGCACGACGAGTTCCGCGCCGCCAGCGAAGCCATCGTGTCGAACATCGAGCAGGTCATCGAGGGCAAGACCGCCACCGTGCGGCTCGCCCTGGCCGTCCTGCTCGCCGAGGGCCACCTGCTCATCGAGGACGTGCCCGGGGTCGGCAAGACCAAGCTCGCCAAGGCCATGGCCCGTTCGATCGACTGCTCCGTGCGTCGCATCCAGTTCACCCCCGACCTGCTGCCCAGCGACGTCACGGGGGTCAGCGTCTACAACCAGGAGACGCACGACTTCGAGTTCCGCCCCGGTGCGGTCTTCGCCAACCTGGTCGTCGGCGACGAGATCAACCGCGCCTCGCCGAAGACGCAGTCGGCGCTGCTGGAGTGCATGGAGGAGCGCCAGGTCACCGTCGACGGTGTCACCTACCACCTCCAGACGCCGTTCATGGTCGTCGCGACCCAGAACCCGATCGAGATGGAGGGCACCTATCCCCTCCCCGAGGCGCAGCGCGACCGGTTCACCGCCCGCATCGCGATGGGCTACCCGGACCCGAGCGCCGAGCTGGCGATGCTCGACGGACACGGCGCGACGGACCCGCTTGACGAGCTGCGTCCGGTCGCCGACGCCAACACCGTGCGGCAGCTGATCGGCCACGTCCGGCAGGTGCACGTCGCCGACGCCGTGAAGCAGTACGCGATCGACCTGGTCACCGCCACCCGCGAGGCCGCCGACCTGCGGCTGGGCGCCTCCCCGCGGGCGACCCTCCAGCTCCTGCGCACCGCCCGCGCGGTGGCCGCCCTCGAGGGGCGCGACTACGTCCTGCCCGACGACCTCCAGGTGCTGGCCGTGCCCGTGCTCGCGCACCGGATCATCCCCACCGCCGACGCCCAGCTCGCCCGGCGCACGACCGACGCGATCGTCTCCGAGCTGGTGCACCGGCTGCCGCTGCCGCACGACCGCGGGCGCTCCCCGTACGACACCCGCCCCACGGGCGAGGGCAACGGCCGAGCCACGTACGAGCCGCGGAGGCGGTGACGTGCGCGACGGGCTGCGCGGGCTGACCACCCGCGGCCGTTCGTTCGTGGCGGCCGCGGTCGCGGCGGCGGTCTCGGCCGGCATCCTCGGCGAGAAGGACCTGCTCCGGGTGGCCGTGCTGCTGGCCGTCCTGCCGCTGCTCGCCGCGGCCTACGTCGGGCGCAGCCGCTACAAGCTGGCCTGCAACCGGTCGCTGGACCCGCACCGGGTGCCCGTCGGGGCCAGCTCCCGGGTGGTGCTGCGGTTGCAGAACATGTCCCGCCTGCCCACCGGCACCCTGCTGCTGGAGGACCGGCTGCCGTACGCGCTGGGCAGCCGGCCCCGGGTGGTGCTGGAGCGGCTCGGCGCCCACCAGGCCAGCTCGGTGGCCTACACGGTGCGCGCCGACGTGCGCGGTCGCTACGAGGTGGGCCCGCTGGTGGTCCGGATGACGGACCCGTTCGGGTTGTGCGAGCTGAGCCGCGCCTTCCCGAGCACCGATCATCTGACCGTCATCCCGCAGGTCACGCCGCTGCCCTCGGTGCGCCTGCCCGGCGAGTACGCGGGCAGCGGCGACAGCCGGGCCCGCTCGGTGGCGGTGCACGGCGAGGACGACGCCGCCACCCGGGAGTACCGGATGGGCGACGACCTGCGCCGGGTGCACTGGAAGTCGACCGCGCGCACGGGCGAGCTGATGGTGCGCCGGGAGGAGCAGCCCTGGGAGAGCCGGGCCACCGTCGTGCTGGACACCCGCGCGTACGGCCACCGCGGCGACGGGCCCACGGCCTCCTTCGAGTGGGCGGTCTCCGCCGCGGCCAGCATCGCGGTGCACCTGCGGCAGGCCGGCTACAAGCTGCGCCTGGTCACCGGGTCCGGCGCGGACGTGGACGCGTCCGAGGCGGCCGGCGACGGGGTGCTCCTCGACCACCTCGCCGAGGTCCGGCTCGACAAGAACGGCGAGTTGACCACGCTGGTGCAGCGGGTCCGGCAACGGTCGGACGGCGGCCTGATCATCGGCCTCTTCGGCTCGGTGAGCACGGCCGAGGCCGAACTGCTGGCCGGGCTGCGGGGCAACGGCGCCACCTGCGTCGGTTTCCTGCTCGACAGCTCCACCTGGCTCAACCTGCCCGCCAAGGCCCGGGCCGAGGCCGACCACGCCCACGGCGCCGCCGCGCTGGCCATGTTGCAGAGCGGCTGGCGGGTCATCGGCGTCGACCACGGCACGCAGTTGCCCGCGCTGTGGCCGCAGGCGGCCCGCGGCTCGCAGGGCTTCGCGCTGCGGGCGGCCATGGCCGAGACGGTGGCCGGGGGCATGCGATGAACGGAAGGGTCCCCTCATGATCGCCCACCGGAACCTGGGCTTCGTGGCCGCCGCGGCGACACTGCTCGCCGCCGCGCCGCTGTCGGCCATCTTCGAACGCTGGACGTGGCTGATCCAGGCGACGATCGCGGTGGCCGTGGTCGCCGCCGTGGCCGCACTCGCCCGGCTGGCGCGGGTTCCGCTCTGGGGCCAGGCGCTGGGCATGCTGGCCGGCCTGACGCTGGCCCTGACCTGGCTCTTCCCCGGCGGCACCGAACTGCTGGGCATCGTGCCCACCCCGTCGACCTTCACGCACTTCGGCGAGCTGCTCGACGGCTCGCTGGAGGACATGCGCTCGTACGGCGTCAAGGTCCCCGACACCGACCCGCTGCTGTTCGTCACGGTGCTCGGGATCGGCGGGGTGGCCGTGGTGGTCGACGTGCTCACCGTCGGGCTGCGCCGGCCGGCGCTGGCCGGCCTGCCGATGCTGGCGATCTACTCGGTGCCCGTCGCGGTCTACGTGGACAGCGTCCCGGCGGTGCCGTTCGTCGTCGGCGCCGCCGGGTTCCTCTGGCTGCTGGTGACCGACAACGTCGACCGGGTCCGCCGGTTCGGCCGGCGGTTCACCGGCGACGGGCGGGACGTCGACGTCTGGGAGGCCTCGCCGCTGGCCGCCGCCGGCCGGCGGCTGGCGGTGGTGGGGGTGGCACTGGCCGTGGTGCTGCCGCTGGCCGTGCCGGGGATGACGGGCGGGCTGCTGGACACGCTTGGCGGTTCGGGCAACGGCAACGGCAACGGGCGCCCCGGGCAGGGCGGCACCGGCCGGATCGACCTGTTCGCGGCGTTGAGCGGGCAGCTCAACCAGTCCGAGGTCGCCGACCTGGTCAAGGTCACCACGAACGAGCCCCGCCCCTTCTACCTGCGCTTCGGCGTGGCCGACAAGCTCACGCCGAGCGGCTTCCGCGAGGGCACCCCCACGGGCCGGCCCGTCGACGACCTGCCGGCGCCGTCCGCGCGGGGCGTCGAGCAGCGGACGTACCAGGCCACTGTCGAGGTGACGAAGACCCTCAACATGCCGCTGCTGCCGGTCTACACCGAACCGGTGCGCTCCGAGGGCCTCAACGGCAACTGGGCGTACGACCCCAGCCTCCAGGTGGTCTTCTCCCACCGGGACAACTCGCGCGACAAGCGCTACTCGTTCGAGTACGTGCGCTCGGCCTACACGCCGGCGGCCCTGCGCCGGTCGTCGCCGCTGCCGGCCGACCACGCCGTACGGCGCCTGCATCCCGCGCCGCCGCCGGTGCCCGAGGTCGAGGAGCTGGTCTCCACCCTGGTACGGGGCAAGGACACCGAGTACGACAAGGTCCGCGCGATCTACGACCACTTCTCCGCGGACAACGGCTTCACCTACTCGCTCAGCACCAAGGGTGGCACCAGCGGGCGGGAGATCGTCGACTTCCTCGACAACAAGGTCGGCTTCTGCCAGCAGTACGCCGCCGCGATGACGTGGCTGGTCCGGGCCGCCGGCGTACCGGCCCGGGTGGCGTTCGGCTTCGCCAACGGCAGCAACTCCGGCGACGGCACGTACACGCTGACCAACCGGAACCTGCACGCCTGGACGGAGGTCTACTTCAACGAGGTCGGTTGGGTGCCCTTCGACCCCACCCCGGCGTACGGCGTGCAGGGCTCGACCCGGTCGGCGTGGGCGCCGGACATCGACGCCCCGGAGGCGGAGACGCCGACCGCAGGCCCGACGAGTGCCCCCGGCGACGTCGACCCGTCGGCCGGCCCGACGGGGCCGGACGGTCCCGAGGAGGACTTCGACTCCGGCCTGGCCCTCGACGGCACGGCCCCGACCGACCAGGCTCCGGTCTGGCCCTGGTACGCCGCCGCGGCGGTCCTGGCCCTGCTCGCTCTGCTCGCCCTGCCGGCGCTGCGCCGCACGGCCCTGCGCCGCAGGCGCAGCGGCCCGGCGAAACCGGCCGCGGCGGCGGTGCGCCCCGGGGCCGCCGGCGACGCGCCCACCGACGGGCGACGCATGGTGGTGGTGGCGGACGCGGAGCGGGCGCGGGCGGACGCACACGCCGCCTGGGACGAACTGCTGGACACGCTCGTGGACTACCGGGTCCGGGTGGACCGGACGGAGACCCCCCGGGCGACCGCCGACCGGCTGTCCCGGGAGGCGCTCACCGCCGACGCGGGGGCGACCACGGCCGTACGCCTGCTCGGCCGCGCCGAGGAACGCGCCCGCTACGCCCGCGATCCGCTGACCGGCGAGCAACTCCTGCCGGCCCTGCGCACCGTACGCGCCGCGCTCGCCGCACAGACCGACCGGCGTACCCGCCTGGTGGCGGCGGTGCTGCCGCCGTCGGTGCTGCTGCGCTGGCGCACGGGCACGGCCGAGGCGTCGTCCCGGCTGGTGGCGGCGGGCGGTCGGGCCCGGCACCGGTTGCTGCGCTGGAGCCCGCGCCGCCTGCTGGCCGGCCGCATGGCCCGCTGACCGACGGACGAACGGGCCGGTAGGGGCACCCGCCCCCACCGGCCCGTCGCGTTCGCGGGGCTGCCGTCGCGGCCGTCGGGCCGTCAGGGCCGGCCAACCGGCGTCACGGCCGTCAGGGGCCGACCGGGCTCAAGGGCCGACGAGGCACCGGCCGGATGCCGGACATCGGGAGATGCGGAGGATGCACGCCCCCGGGGCGTGCGGAGTCGTCGGTGGCCGCCGGGCGTCCCGGCGGCCGACTGTTTGTCGCGCGGCCCGCCTCAGGAGCGGGCCGGGCTCAGCGGTGCCCCTCCGGGCGCTGCCGCCACCGGTCCTCCATCCGGTCCAGGATCGAGGGCCGACGACCCGACCGGCCGCGGGGGCGACGACGACTCGTCGTCCCGCCCACGACGTGCAGGTCCGGTGACTGCCCCCGACGGTGCGACTGCACCGCGAACGCGGCCGAGGCCAGCATGACGACGAAACCCGCCACTGCCAGCGGCGGAAGCTTGATCACCGCGCCATAGACCAACAGGGCCAGCCCAGCGATGATCACGCCGGCAGCGACGAGCAGGCGACGCCGCGCGTGGAAGCGCGGATCGCTGGCGCGCACGGCCGAGGCGAATTTGGGGTCCTCGGCAAGCGACCGCTCGATCTGCTCGAACAGCCGCTGCTCGTGCTCCGAGAGCGGCACGGCACTCCTCCCCGGTCACGTTGGTCGGCCCGGTCGGGCCGACAGACCGTGGCAGCCAACCGGCTGCTTACCCGCAAGTCTACGAGGGCCCTCGCGCGTCGGAAAGCGGGACGACCTACGGCCGGGGTGGATTTTCATTTCGTCGCCCCTCGCGGACCCCGAGCAGACTGGCCGGACCTATGACGGACCGCCCGAAACGGGCAGCGGCGGCGTCGGCTGCGGCCTCCGCCTCCCGCCAGCCCCGCTCGGGCGCACCGAGGGTGAGCTGCCGCGGGGTCTCCCGCGCGGCGGCGAGCCCTTCGACCCGTACGCCGACCAGACGGACGGGCTCACCCGGGTCGAGCGCGGTGTAGAGCGCCCAGACGGTGTCGAAGATCTCCCTGGCGACGTCGGTCGGCACGCCCGCCGTGCGGGAGCGGCTGACGGTGCGGAAATCGGTCAGCCGCACCTTGAGCGACACGGTGCGCCCGACCTGCCCGGCCCGGCGCAGCCGGATGCCGACCTTCTCGGCGAGGGCGAGCAGCGCCCGGCGGATCTCCAGCGGGTCGGTGACGTCCACGTCGAAGGTCACCTCGGCGCCGATCGACTTCTCCGCCTGCTCGGGGGTGACCCGGCGCGGGTCGCGCCCCCAGGCCAGCTCGTGCAGGTGGGCGGCGGACGCCTCGCCGAGCGCCTTGCGCAGCATGCCGACCGGAGCCTCGGCGAGATCGCCGATCGTGGCCAGGCCCAGCCGCCGCAGCGTCTCGGTGGACCGCTCCCCCACCCCCCACAGCGCCGACACCGGCAGCGGGTGCAGGAAGTCGAGCACCCGGGTGGCCGGGACGACGAGCAGGCCATCGGGCTTGGCGCGGGTCGAGCCGAGCTTGGCCACGAACTTGCTCGGCGCGACGCCGACGGAACAGCTCAGCCTCTGCTCCCCCGCGACCCGCTCGCGGATGCGCCGGGCGATGGCGGCCGGCGGGCCGAAGAGCCGCCGGGCGCCGGCCACGTCGAGGAACGCCTCGTCCAGGGAGAGCGGCTCGACCAGGGGGGTGACGTCCCGGAAGATCTGCATCACCGCGGCGGAGGCCGCCGAGTACTGCGGGAAGTCCGGCGGCAGGTAGACCGCGTGCGGGCAGAGCGCCCGGGCCCGGGCGGTGGGCATGGCGCTGCGTACGCCGTAGCGCCGGGCCTCGTAGCTGGCGGAGCTCACCACCCCGCGCGGGCCGGTCCCGCCGACCACGACGGGCCGACCGCGCAGCTCCGGCCGGCGGCGGACCTCGACCGAGGCGAAGAAGGCGTCCATGTCGACGTGCAGGATCGGGCAGCCGGAGTCGTCGGCGTCCGGCCCGAACCGGGGATCGCCGCCCCGGGGCAACGACTGGCTGCGGCCCATCCCCGCAGGCTAGCCCGGACCTGCGACATCCCCGCCCGGCGGGCCGGCGCGGTCAGCCGCGTACGACCAGCAGCGGGATCGTCATCTCGGCCGCCGTGTCCGCCCCGTGGTACGCCACCAGCCGGGAGACCGCCGGCGGCTCGGAGCGGGAGGCGGTCACCGCGTACGTGCCGTTGCAGATCACCACCACGTCGCCGATGCGCGCCAGGTGTTCCTCCGCCACCGGACCGAACCAGCCGGCGGCCACCACCTCGTCGCGGGTACGCACCCGGGCCGCGTCGCCGAGCACCGCCGACCAGGCGGCCACCACATCGTCCACGGCACCGGGGGCGACGTGCAGGTAGCGGACCCGGGGCTCCCCGGCGACCACCTCCAGCCCGGCGCGCAGCCGGGGGTCGGTGTCCAGGTCGAAGCGGTCTTCGGCCGGCACGTCGAGCTGGCCGTGATCGGCGGTGACCAGCAGCGCGGCGTCGGGCGGCAGCCCGTCGACGAGCCGGGCCAGCAGCCGGTCCACCTCGGCCGCGGCGATCCGCCAGGGTGCCGAGTCCACGCCCGTCAGGTGGCCGTGCCGGTCCAGGTCGGGGTGGTAGCCGGAGACCAGCGTGGGTCCCGCTCCGGCGGCCAGGGCGGCGAGCATCCGTTCGGCGAGCGCGTCGACGCCGGGCGCGCCGCGGTAGTCGCCGCCGCGGTTGGCGGCCAGCGTCAGCCCGCTGCCGCCGAACTCCGGCCGGCTCACCACCGTCACCGCGACCCCGGCGGCGCGGGCCCGTTCCAGCTGCGTACGCACCGGCTGCCAGCGCAGCGGCGCCGGATCGGCCGCCCACTCGACGTGGTTGAGCACCCGATCGGTCCCCGGCACCCGCACCGTGAACCCGAGCACGCCGTGCGCGCCGGGGGCGGCGCCGGTGCCCAGCGTCACCAGGCTGGTCGGCGTGGTCGACGGAAAGCCGGAGGTCAGCTGCCGCCCGACGGTGGCGGCGAGCGCCACCAGGGTCGGCGCGTACGGGGCGGCGGTCGGGATCTGGTGCCAGCCGAGGCCGTCGACGAGCAGCACCGCGATCCGGCGTATCCCGGGCAGCGCGGCCCGCAGCCCGAGCAGGTCGGTGGCGCCGGGCACGTCGAGCACGGCGAGTGCGGACGGCAGGACGTCGGCGAGGCTGGCGTCGCCGTAGCGCGGCCCGACGATCTCCAGCGTGGGCCCGGGCGGGTGCGGCGGGCGGGGCGGGTCGGTCACGGGCGGCGGGCGAACAGGTGCAGCTGGGCGGCGAGGTCCCGCCAGGGCGCCCGCGCGGCGAGCGCCCGCTCCAACTCGACCAGGGCGGCCGGCTGGCCATCGGCGACGGCGGCGGGGAGCAGGTCGGCGAGCACGCGTACGCCATGGATCTGCTCGACCACGAGCCCGGCGGCGGTGAGCAGCGCGGCGGCGCCGTCGGCGTCGTAGCGCCGGCGCAGGGTGTCCCGGGGGCCGGCGGTCCCGGCCGGATCGGCGGCCAGCGCGGCGGCGACGTCCAGGTGCCCGTTCATGGCCCGGCTGAGCACGGCGGCGGCCCGGCCGGCAACGAGCACGCTCGCGGCGCCGCCCGGCCGCAGCGCGGCGGCCAACGCCGCCACCACCGCCGCCGGATCGTCGACGACCTCCAGCACGGCGTGGCAGAGCACCAGGTCGGCGCTGCCCGGCTCGACCAGGCCGGCGAGCGCGTCGCCGTCGCCCTGCACCGCGCGGACCCGCTCGGCCACGCCGGCCTCCGCGGCCCGGCGGGTCAGCGCGGCGAGCGCGTCGGGACTGGCGTCGACCACGGTGACCCGGTGCCCGGCCTGGGCCAGCGGCACGGCGAAGCCGCCCGTGCCGCCGCCGACGTCGAGCACGGTCAGCGCGGTGCCGGCGCGGCGCTCCAGCTCGGCGCGCAGCACCGACCAGATCACGGCGATACGGGGGGTCAGCGGCGGCCCGGCGAGCCGGCCTGGGGTCTGCTCCACCCGGTCGAGCCTAGTCACCCGGTCCAGCCGCACCGCGCCGCACCTGTGGCGGCCCGGCCGGCTCCGGGTGGGAGGTCAGGACTCGCCGGCAGCGGCGTCGTCCTCGGCCCGCGACCGCAGGGCGTTGGCCACCGGGCCCTCGACGATCTCGTACTCGCGCGGCTCCGTGTGGTGGCTCGGGGTCCAACCGGCGCCGAGCCGGGTCCGCCGGGAGTTCGCCACCCCACCGTTACCGTCGTTGTTTCCCATGATCGTTCGTCCCCCTCGTGCTCGCGCGGGCCACTCTGCCCACGCGAGCTGGAGTGTCCCTCCATCCGGCCCGGAAAACCGTAATGTGGATCACTGCCGTCAGCGGAAGTCGCGCGAGGGCGGACTGACCGGGGGCTCGATGGCGTCCAGCCGGTCGGCGGTGAGGTTGATCACTCCCTCGTGCCGTTGCAGCCGCCCCCGCACCACCAGCGCGGCGCTCGTGCGGGCCACCCGCCGGTAGCGCTGCCACAGGCCCGGGGAGCAGGTGACGTTGAGCATCCCCGTCTCGTCCTCCAGGTTGAGGAAGGTGACCCCGCCGGCGGTCGCGGGCCGTTGCCGGTGGGTGACGATCCCGCCGACCCGGATGCGCCGCCCCGGTTCCACCCCGCCGAGCCGGGCGATCGGCACCGCGCCGAGCGCGTCGAGCCGGGGGCGGATGAAGCTCGCCGGGTGGCTCTCCGGTGACAACCCGGTCGCCCAGACGTCGGCGACCAGCCGTTCCACCGCCTCCATCCCGGGCAGGGTGGGCGCGGTCGCGCCGGTCACCGTGCCCGGCAGCCGGCCCGGCCGGTCCTGGGCCGCCGCGCCGGCGGCCCAGAGGGCCTGCCGCCGGGACAGCCCGAAACAGGCGAAGGCGTCCGCGGTGGCCAGCGCCTCCAGCTGCGCGGCGGTGAGACCCACGCGCCGGGCCAGGTCCGGCATGTCGCGGTACGGCCCACGCGCCGCCCGCTCCGCCTCGATCCGCTCGGCCACCCCGTCGCCGAGGGTACGCACGCCGGAGAGCCCGAGCCGGACGGCGGGCCCGTTCAGCCCCCAGGCGTGCGGCGGCTCCCCCGGCGCGCTGCCCCACCGGGTCTGCGGGGTGGACTCCAGCACCGCCAGGGCGCCGCTGGCGTTGATGTCCGGCCGGCGCACCTCCACCCCGTGCCGGCGGGCGTCGTCGACAAGCGTCTGCGGCGAGTAGAAGCCCATCGGCTGGGCGTTGAGCAGCGCGGCCAGGAACGGCCCCGGGTGGTAGCGCTTGAGCCAGGAGCTGGCGTAGACCAGGTAGGCGAAGCTCATCGCGTGGCTCTCCGGGAAGCCGTAGCTGGCGAACGCGGAGAGCTTGTGGAAGACGTCGTCGGCCAGCTCGCCGGTGATGCCCCGCTCCGCCATGCCCGCGTAGAGCCGGTCGGCGATGCGGGCCATCCGCTCGGCGGAACGCTTCGCGCCCATCGCCCGGCGCAGCTGGTCGGCGCCAGCGGCGTCGAAGCCCGCCAGGTCGATCGCGAGCTGCATCAGCTGCTCCTGGAACAGCGGCACGCCGAGGGTCTTCTCCAGCGCGTTGCGCATCAGCGGGTGCGGGTAGGTCACCGGCTCCTGGCCGTTCTTGCGCCGGATGTACGGGTGCACCGAGCCGCCCTGGATCGGGCCGGGCCGGATCAGCGCCACCTCGACCACCAGGTCGTAGAACTCGCGGGGCTTCAGCCGGGGCAGGGTGGCCATCTGGGCGCGGCTCTCCACCTGGAACACCCCGACCGAGTCGGCCCGGCAGAGCATGTCGTAGACCTCGGGATCGTCAAGCGTCATGTCCCCGAGGTCCAGGCTCATCCCGATCATGTCGTAGCCGTAGTGCAGCGCGGAGAGCATGCCGAGCCCGAGCAGGTCGAACTTGACCAGGCCGACGGCGGCGCAGTCGTCCTTGTCCCACTGGAGCACGCTGCGGCCCGGCATCCGTCCCCACTCCACCGGACACACCTCGATCACCGGCCGGTCGCAGATCACCATGCCGCCGGAGTGGATGCCCAGGTGCCGGGGGAACGTCTGCAACTCGTTGGCGTACGCGACCACCTGCTCGGGGATGTCCGCCACGTCGACCGGGGCCACGGAGCCCCAGCGGTCGATCTGCTTGCTCCAGGCGTCCTGCTGGCCGGGCGAGAACCCGAACGCCTTGGCCACGTCCCGCACCGCCGAGCGGGGCCGGTAGGAGATGACGTTGGCGACCTGGGCGGCGTGCTCCCGGCCGTACCGGGCGTAGACGTGCTGGATCACCTCCTCCCGGCGGTCGGACTCGATGTCGACGTCGATGTCGGGCGGGCCGTCGCGCTCCGGGGCGAGGAAACGCTCGAAGAGCAGCCGGTGCCGGACGGCATCCACGTTGGTGATCCGCAGCGCGTAGCAGACCGCCGAGTTGGCCGCCGAGCCCCGCCCCTGGCAGTAGATGTCCTGCTCGCGGCAGAACGTGACGATGTCGTAGACCACCAGGAAGTAGCCGGGGAAGCCCAGCTCCTCGATCATGTTCAGCTCGTGGTCGAGCTGCGCGTACGCCCTCGGGTGCGCCTCGGGCGGGCCGTATCGCTCGCGGGCGCCGGCGCGGGTCAGGTGGCGCAGCCAGCTCATCTCGGTGTGCCCCGGCGGCACCGGGTACGCCGGCAGCCGCGGCGCGACGAGCTGGAGGTCGAAGGCGAGCTCGGCGCCGAACTCGGCGGCCCGCGCCACCGCCCCCGGGTAGGCGGCGAACCGGGCCGCCATCTCGGCGCCGCCGCGCAGGTGGGCGGTGCCGGCGGCGGGCAGCCAGCCGTCGATCTCGTCCAGGCTGCGCCGGGCCCGGACGGCCGCGACGGTGGTGGCCAGCCGCCGTCGGCCCGGGGTGGCGTAGTGCACGTTGTTGGTGGCCACCGTGGGCAGGCCGGCCGCCGCCGCCAGCTCGGCGAGCGCGTCGTTGCGGTCGGCGTCCACCGGGTGCCCGTGGTCGGTCAGCTCCACCGCCACCGTCTCCGCGCCGAACAGGGCGGTCAGCCGGTCCAGCTCGCGGGCCGCCGCGTCCACCCCCTCGGTGAGCAGCGCCGACGGCACGTGCCCCTTGCGGCAGCCGGTGAGCACCAGCACGTGGTCGCGCAACTGCTCGGCGATCTCCTCCAGGTCGCCGTAGACCGGGCGGCCCTTCTCCCCGCCGCGCAGTTGGGCGCGGGCGATGGTCGCGGCGAGCCGGGCGTACCCCTCGTGGCCGTGGGCGAGCAGCAGCAGGTGCCGCCCGAGCGGGTCGGGCTCGCCGTTCTGCGGGCCGGGCAGCTCCAGGGAGAGCTCGGCGCCGAAGATCGTCGGCAGGTGCAGCGCGCGGGCCGCCTCGGCGAAGCGCACCACCCCGTAGAAGCCGTCGTGGTCGGTGACGGCGAGCGCGGTGAGGCCCAGCCGGGCCGCCTCCTCGGCCAGTTCCTCCGGATGGCTGGCACCGTCGAGGAAGCTGAAGTTGGTGTGCGCGTGCAACTCGGCGTACGGCACCGCGTCGTCGGGGCGGGCCACCTCGGGCGGCTGGTAGTGCTCCCGCCTGCGGCTCCAGGCGGGAGAGTCGCCGCCGTCGGCGTCCACGGCCAACGGGTCGACCACGTGCAGGTGCCGCTCGTCGCGCACCCGGCTGCCCTCCCCGGCCCGCCCCTCCCCCGACCGACCCGCACCCGGCCGATCCTCGCCCGACGCCCCCGACCGCCCCGCACCCGCTCGGCCCAAACCCGTCCGGCCCGCCTCCGGCCGGCCCGCACCCGCACCCGCACTCGACCGATCCTCGCCTGTCGCCTCCGCGCCCACGCCCGGCCGACCCGCGCCCACACCAGACCGCTCCTCGCCCGACGCCTCCGCGCCCACGCCCGGCCGGCCCACGCCCGGTCGGCCCACGCCTGTCCCGCCCGCACCCGGTCGAGCCGCGCCCACACCAGATCGCTCCTCGCCCGAGGCCCCCGCGCCCGCACCCGGCCGACCCGCGCCCGTCCCGCCCGCACTCGGTCGGCCCGTGCCCGATCGGCCGGTGCCGGATTCCCGACCGGAGAGCACACGCTCCAACTCCGACCAGGGCAGCTTCGGGTTATGGAAGCTCATCAGCGCCCCTCCGGGCGGGCAGCCGGAGAGATCTTGGTGAGTTTGAGCCCCTGGAGGGGCCCAAACTCACCAAGATCCGAGAGCCTGCGTCCGGCGGTCCCGTCAACGGGGCAACTCGACAGCGTCGGCGGGGCAGCTGGCGAAGCCTCACGCCGGCCGAGCCGACCCGCCGGCAGGGCATCGGACCGGCCGGACCGAGCCGCCGACAGGAGTTCAACCCGCCCGGACCGAGCCGCCGGCAAGACTCCACCCCGGCCGAGCCGAGCCGTCGACAGGGCTCCACCCCGCGCAGACCGAGCCGCCGGCAAGACTCCACCCCGGCCGAGCCGAGCCGCCGACAGGGCTCCACCCCGCGCAGACCGAGCCGCCGGCAAGACTCCACCCCGGCCGAGCCGAGCCGTCGGCAGGGCGGCGGGGCGAGCGGGGCGGCGGGGGCGGGGCGGGGGCCGGTCGAGGACCTCGGTCGGGCGCTCAGTCATAGATCGCCTCCACCAGCCACCGCCCGGCCTCGACGGCGAGCAGCAGGGCCGTACCGTCGGCGAGGCAGACCTGGAACCGGGCCCGGCGGCGGGCCTCGGACGGCGCCCACCAGCGCTCGTCGACCGGCCAGGGGCCGGCCCAGCCGACGATCTCGACCGGCCGGGCGGCGCCCACGGTCAGCCGGGCCGGCTCGGCGCTGACCTGGAGCCGCGCGCTGACCTCGACCGGTTCACCGGCGGCGTCGTGCACGACCGCGGCGAGCGGGTCGGGCAGCACCACGGCCGGCGCTGGTGGCGGCAGGCGGCCCGGCCACGGCGGCGGGACGGGCCGGGCCGGAAGGCGTTCGTCGCCCCACGGCACCAGGCGCACCTGGTCGGCCGGCGAGCGCCCGCCGCCGAGCACCGCGGTGACCACCGCCTCAGGGCCGAGGATGCCCTGCACCCGGCTCAACGCCCGGTGCGCCCGCTCCCGCTCCTCGCCGGTCTCTCCCCACAGGCCGGGTTGCAGGCCGGCCTGCGCGACCACCCCGTCCGGGACCAGCCGCAGCCGGATGATGCCCGCCGTCGGGCGGGTCGCTCGGGCGCCGGCCCGGCCGGTGCTGCCGGACAGCCAGCCGTCGAGCTGCCAGCGCACCCGGTCGGCGATGGCCGCGGCGGTGAGCAGCCCGTCGTGCCGCCAGACCCGGTGGAGTTCCTGGCCGTGCGCGGTGACCGCCTCGATGCCGAGACGGGTGCAGGCCAGCCCGTGCGCGGCGAGCCGGTCATGCAGCCGTTCGGCCAGTACCCGGGCGGCGAAGGCCGCCGCGTCGACCCGGTCGAGCGGCTCGTCGTGGTCGGCGGTGACCGCGAGGTCGACCGGGGGTTGCCGGACCGCGAGCGGACGGTGGTCCCGCCCGGCCGCCAGCCGGTGGGCCAACGCACCGTCGAAGCCGAACCGGGCCAGCACGTCGCCGGCGGGCAGCGCGGCGAAGTCGCCCAGGGTGCGTACGCCGAGCCGGCGCAGCAGGTCGGCCAGGGCCGGGCGGCCGAGCGCCTCCACCGGCAGGCCGGCGAGGAACCCGGGTGTCCCGCCGGGCGGAACGACCCGTCCGTCGCGGGCGGCCAGCCCGGCGGCGAAGACCCCGTCGGCGATGCCGACCTGGCTCTCCACCGCGCAGGCCTGGGCGACGTGCTCGACGATCCGCTCGGCGGCTGCCTCCTCACCCCCGAGGTGGCGGCTCGGCCCCCGGGCCGCCACCGCGCACGCGCCGGGGCGTACCACCTCGACGCCGGCGACCAGTTCCTCGACGGCGGCGACCACCGGTTCGAATGCCCGGGCGTCCCGTCCGGGGTCGTACTCGACGGCGGTGAGCTGGGGGCATCGGCCCTGGGCCTCACGTTTGCGCAGCCCTCGGCGCACCCCTTCGGCGCGGGCCCGCTCGGAGCAGGCGACCACCCGGTTGGCGTGCAGCACGGCGACCGCGTCGGTGGCCGGCACTCCGTCGACGATCTCCGCCGCGAGCACCGGCCAGTCCGGGCACCAGAGCAGCAGGGTCCGCGCGGGTGCGGCGGTCACGTCGGACCGACCAGGGTGAGCGCGGTGCGACGGGACGGGGCGGTGGGCCCGGAGGCGACGGCCGGGCCGACCTGGTGGAGCCGGCCGGCGGTCGACCGGCCGGTGACGGAGACGGCGGCGGGAGCGGAGCGGGGAATGACCCGGGTGAGCCCGTCCCCGGGCAGCCAGACCTTGATCTCCTTGGGGCGGGCGGCGGCCCCGCGGCCCCGCGCGGAGACGGTGACCTCGCGGCGACGCAGCCGGCCCCGCCCCTGCCCGAGCCCCTCCCAGGCGCCCCGGACCACCTGGAGGGTCACGTCCGCGCCGTCCCACCGCCCGTACGGGACGAGGACGCTGCCGCGCTGCCGGGCCCGGGCGGCCAGCCGGTTGGCGACCGAGGCGGAGACCGTCGTCGGCACGGCGGCGACCACTACGTCCACCCCGTCGATCAGCGCGGCGATGACGGTGGCCCACTCCGGGCCCGGGTGGGGCACCAGGGCGAGCCGGTCCAGGGCGATGCCCAACTCGGCGGCGGCGCCCGCCCCGAACGTCGGGACCCCGACCACGGCGCACCACGAGCCGGCCCGGGACGCCTCGGCGAGCAACGCCAGGACCAGCGAGGTGCCGCCGCTCCGCCGGGGCTGGCCGGTGGCGACCGCGATCGTGCTGCCCCGTCGCAATCCCCGGTTGGGCAGCAGCCCGGTCAACTCGGGGGCCACCGGCAACAGTCGGTGACCGGTCGCCGGGTCCGGCGCGCTCGCCGGGCGCACCAGAGCGGCCAGTGCGGCGGAACCGACCACCATCCGGCCCGCCATCGGACCTACCCCCCGTCGTGCTGTCGGATCAGACGTGCGCGTGCCGCGCCGGGCCCCCGGTCGTCGCCGGCTGGCCGGGTGCCCGGGTCAGGCCGCGAGGCCGTCGAGTGCCGGTTGGTGGGCCACGCCGAGCGCGGCCTCCACGACCGTGACGAACTGCTCGGCGGAGCGCAGCAGGTCGTCGGCCTCCCGGGCGGTCACGACCCGTGGGATGCCGGCCTCGGCGGCGGCCCGTTTGCCGGCGCCGAGGGCGAAGAACCGGGCCCACTCGTCGAGCTCGGGGGCGACACCGGAGAGCAGGATCCAGACGCTGGTCACCCGGTGGCGTCGGGTGGGGGCGGGACGCGCCCGGGCGGCGAGCACGGCCGCGGCCGCGCGGAGCGCGGCCAGGTGGGCGGCGGCGTAGCGGAGGCCGTCGGGACGGGTCTGGGCGGCCTCGCCCAGCCCGCGCCGGGCCACCGCGAGAAGCTGGGCGGGGGTGCGGTGCGGCAGCACGTGCGCCGGCACCGTCGGTGCCTGAGCCGGGTTGGTCGGCATGGGACTGTCTCCTCCACGTGGCCGAGGCGACGCCCCGGAGACGGCCCTGGGCCGCCGGCGGGACGCCGGGTCGAGTGGTGCGGAGGAAGACGCACCGGTGGGGTGGCCGGCCGGGTGTGGACGCTTCCCCACACCACACCCGGCCGGCGTTACCGGCGGGGGTAAGCAGATTGACGCGACGTCGAACCATCCGTTTCTCACCTTCGCCGGATGGTTGCCGCTCGGGGAGTTGGC
>NZ_JBEZEV010000085.1:0-29881 GCF_040649055.1 Micromonospora sp. NPDC049060 | reverse complement strand
CTCGGCCGGCCGGGCGCGGCCGGCGTCCCGGCCGGGGCCGGGCACCGAGGCGCGCCCGGCGCTGCGGTACAGGTGCGGGAGTGGAACTCCGGCGGGCATGGTCGCTGACATGTAACTCAGGGTACGTACGCGTAGCCACTGTCGCCCTGTGGCGCCGCCGACGTGTGCGCCGGCGGCGGGCATTCGCTAGACCATCCGCTCGCGGAAGTACTCGATCGTGCGGCGGAGGCCGTCCTCGGGTGCCACGGTCGGCTCGTATCCGAGCAGCTCGCGGGCGAGGGTCAGGTCCGGGCGGCGCATCTCCGGGTCGTCGGCGCTGCGGGTGATGTAGGTCACCTCGGAGCTGCTCCCGGTGAGCGACACGATGGTCTCGGCCAGCTGCCGCATGCTCATCTCGTGCTCGGTGCCGCAGTTGATCGGCCCCGTCTCGCGGGAGTCGAGGAGCAGCAGGATGCCGTGCACCAGGTCGGACACGTAGCAGATCGAACGGGTCTGGTTGCCGGTGCCGTGCACGGTGATCGGCTCGCCGCGCAGCGCCTGCGAGATGAAGGTCGGGATGGCCCGGCCGTCGTCCGGACGCATCCGCGGGCCGTACGTGTTGAAGATCCGGACGATGGCGGTGTCGAGCCCCCGGCTCCGGTGGTAGGCCATGGTGGCCGCCTCGGAGAAGCGCTTCGCCTCGTCGTAGACGGCGCGGATGCCGATCGGGTTGACGTTGCCCCAGTACGACTCGGGCTGCGGGTGCACCTTCGGGTCCCCGTACGCCTCGGAGGTGGAGGCCATCAGGAAGCGGGCGCCGTCGGCGACCGCGCGCTCCAGCAGGTGCAGGGTGGCCACCGAGCCGACGCGGAGGATCTCCACCGGCAGCTTCTCGAAGTCGGTCGGGCTCGCCGGCGAGGCCATGTGCAGGATGGCGTCGAACCGCTCGGCCATCGCCGGGTGGTGGGTCGGCAGGCCGTCGGAGATGTCGGCCTCGACCAGGGTGAAGTTCGGCTCGTCCAGCAGGTGGGCGACGTTCTCCTTCGACCCGGTGATGAAGTTGTCGAGCGCGACCACGGTGCAGCCGCGAGCGATCAGGGAGTCCACCAGGTGCGACGGTACGAAGCCGGCGCCGCCCGTGACGAGGATGCGGTGACCGGGTCCGAAGCGGGCAACAGCGTTCATGCCGGTCAGCCTACCCACTGCCCCGAGCCGCCCTGACGCAAGGAAGGGTCCCTTGTCATCGCCAGGCGACAACAAGGGACCCTTCCTTGCATCTGTCGGGTCGTCAGTGGGCGCCGGCGCCGGTGACGGAACGCACCTCCAGCTCCGCGTACTTCTCCTCGTCGTGCTCCTTGGAGATCACGGTGCCGATCCATCCGCACAGGAAACCGAACGGGATGGACAGGATGCCGGGGTTGGACAGCGGGAACCACTGCCAGTCGTGCTCGGGGAACATCGAGGTGGCCGCTCCGGAGACCACCGGCGAGAAGAACACCAGCAGTACGGCGGAGAGCAGGCCGCCGTAGATGGCCCACACGGCGCCCGAGGTGTTGAACCGCCGCCAGAACAGGCTGTAGAGGATCGCCGGCAGGTTGCCGGAGGCGGCCACCGCGAACGCCAACGCCACCAGGAAGGCCACGTTCAGGTTCTGTGCGTAGATCGACAGCACGATCGAGATCGCGCCGATCACCAGGGCGGAGACCCGGGCGACCCTGACCTCCTGGCGCTCGGACGCCTTACCGTCCTTGATCACGTTGGCGTAGAAGTCGTGCGCCAGGCTGGACGAGGAGGCCAGCGTCAGGCCGGCCACCACGGCCAGGATCGTGGCGAAGGCGACCGCCGCGATGACCGCGAGCAGGGTCGCCCCGCCGAGATCGCCGCCGAGGAATTCGATGCCGAGCGCCTCGGCGAGCTGCGGCGCGGCCGTGTTGCCGGCCTTGTCCTGCGCGGTGATCGCCTCGCTGCCGACCAGCGCCGCCGCGCCGAAGCCGAGGGCCAGGGTGAGCAGGTAGAAGGTGCCGATGATGCCGATCGCCCAGAGCACGCTCTTGCGGGCCGTCTTCGCCGTCGGCACGGTGTAGAAGCGGATCAGGATGTGCGGCAGGCCGGCGGTGCCGAGCACCAGCGCGATGCCGAGCGACAGCAGGTCCATCTTGTTGTAGAAGGTCTGCGTCGCGTCGCCGGCCACCTCGACCCCGTAGCGCAACCCCGGTCCGAGGAGCGCGTCGCCCTTGCCGGAGGAGGCCGCGGCGGCGCCGAGCAGCTCCGACAGGTTGAAGTTGTACTTCGCCAGCACCAGCACCGTCATGATCGTCGCGCCGCCCATCAGTAGGAACGCCTTGACGATCTGCACGTAGGTGGTGCCCTTCATGCCGCCCACCGTGACGTAGACGATCATGAGCGCGCCGACCATGATGATGGTGGCGACCTTGGCGGTGTCGGCGTCCATGCCGAGGAACGTCGTACCCGGCTTGATGCCGAGCAGCAGGGCGACCAGCGCGCCCGCGCCGACCATCTGCGCCAGCAGGTAGAAGATCGACACCGTGATGGTGGAGACGGCGGCGGCGGTCCGCACCGGGCGCTGGCGCATCCGGAACGCCAGCACGTCGGCCATCGTGTACCGCCCGGAGTTGCGCAGCAGCTCCGCGACCAGCAGCAGCGCCACCAGCCAGGCGACCAGGAAGCCGATGGAATAGAGGAAGCCGTCGTAGCCGTAGAGGGCGATCATGCCGGCGATGCCGAGGAACGAGGCGGCCGACATGTAGTCGCCGCCGATGGCCATGCCGTTCTGGAAGCCGGAGAAGGACCGGCCACCGGCGTAGAAGTCGGTGGCGGTCTTGGTCTGCCGGCTGGCCCAGATGGTGATGGCCAGGGTCACCGCCACGAAGACCAGGAAGAGCGTGATGGTGAGGTTGCGGGCGGTGGTGCTGCCCGCCTCAGCCGCGAGGACCGTGTTCATTGCTCACCTCCCCCATCTCGGCACGGATCCGGTCGGCGACCGGGTCGATCTTCCGGTCGGCGAACCGCGAGTAGAGCCAGGCGATGAGGAAGGTCGAGACGAACTGGAGCAGGCCGAAGACGAGGGCGATGTTGATGTTGCTGCCGAAGAGCTTCGTGCCCATGAAGTCCCGCGCGTACGCGGACAGGATGACGTAGAGCGCGTACCACAGGAAGAACGCGACGGTCATCGGGAAGATGAAGCCGCGCAGCGTGCGCCGCAACCCGGCGAACTCGTCCGACCGCTGCACGGCCAGGTACCGGTCCGCCGCCGAGGTCGACGGCGTGGACGCGGGTGTGTCCGTGGACATTCGTGGATCACCACCTTCACAGGCGTGGGGAGTTTCGCGCACGGTAGAAAGCGCGCTCCCTGCCACGGAAGGGCGAGATCGACGCCGGTCGGCGGCTGCGCCGAACGGCACGGTGGCTGCGCCGAGTGACGCAGCTCACTCCGTTCACCGGTCGCCCAGCGCGGCCCGGCCCGCTGAGCGGGCGCCCGGTCGGTGGTGTGCGGTCGTCAGGTCAGCTCGCGGTAGCGGCCCCGGTAGTGCAGCAGCGGGTCCGTCTCCCCGGTCAGCTCGACGGCCTCGATGGTGGCCTCCACCAGCAGGCCCCAGCCGTACTCGCGGGCGGAGTCGAGCCGGCACCCCGCCCAGCCGCCGGCGTCGGCCGGCACCGGGCCGTAGGGGGTGTCGGTCCAGGCGCCGGTGGCGAACAGGCCGCCGGGGGACGGGAAGAGGCCCGCGAACCGGTCGGCGAGCTGCCGGTGCGCCGGGCTCAGCGGCGCCACCGCGAAGCGGCCGGCGGACTCGACCGCCGCCCACAGGTCGGACTCCGGGTCGACCAGGCCGAGCAGCCGGTCCGGCTCGCCCTCCGCGACCAGCGTCGAGGAGACCGTCAGGCCCGCCGGCTCGGGCGCCGTCCAGAGCGTCACCGGCGACGCCAGCCGACCCCGCAACCGGCGTACGGGCGAGCGTTGGTCGGCGGGCACGGCGAACGGGTCGATGTGGTGGATCTCGGCGCCCGGCTCATGATTCACGTGAAACATTGTGCGGCCTGCCCCGCCCCGACGGGCCCGGATGTGACGCTCAGTTGGTCGAGATCTTGGACGTTCTGCGCCCTTCCAGGGGCCGTTCCCTGCCAAGAACTCGACGAGGTGCGCGTACCGCTGGAGGGGTCAGTCGTTGGCGGTGAGTGACCGGCGGGCGGCGGCCAGCACCTCCGGGTCGGTGCAGCCGGCGGCGTACCCGGCGATCCGGCGGCGGATGTCGCGGCCGAGCAGCCAGGAGCCGATCCGGTCCGCGACCGGGCGCAGGAACGCGGGCCGGCAGCGGAAGCTGTACCGCCAGGTGGCGACGGCGTGGCCGGGCTCCGGGGCGGGCGCGAACCGCCACCCTCCGGCGAACATCTCGAAGAACCACGGCCCGTGCACCATCTTCATCCCGACGTGGCTGGGCGGGGCCCAGGAGACGTACTCGCTGACCATCACCAGGCCGTGCCGGGACCGGGTGAAGGTCCGCACCCCCTTGCCGGGCCGGGTCGCCCCGTCGGTGAAGTGCTGCTCGCGTACGAACGGGTCCCACCGGTAGCGCACCGGCGCCGTGGTCTGGGAGACCGCGAAGGCCACCTCGGGTGGGACCGGCACGGTGATCACCGCTTCGACTACGGGCATCAGGTCATTGTCCTGTCCGATCGTCAGCGGCGCGGGGTCACCGTGGCGAGCAGCTCCGGCATCCGGCGGTCCAGCACGTCGCCGGCCAGGTACGCGCCGAGCAGCGCCGCCCCCAGGCCGTACGCGGCCCCGAGCGGCAGGGCCAGCCAGAGCCACACGTCGCCGAGCAGCCCGGCGGCCACCACCATCGGCACCGCCGCCACCGCGGTGGCGAGCATCGCCAGCAGGGTGAGGAAGCTCTTCGCGATCCCGGCACCGGTGTTCAACGCGAACGGGTTGCTCGTCTCCGGCAGCGAGTAAGCCCCGAGCACCGAGACGAAGCAGTTCACCGCCAGCCCCGCGCCGGACGTGCCGAACAGCGTGCCCGCCATCAGCCCGATCCAGCCGGGCTCGCCGATGACCACCGCGACGACCACGGCGATCACCGCCAGCATCGGCAGGACGTAGAGCGAGAACGCGGCCATCCGGGCGCGCAGCTCCTGCTGGCCGGAGACGCCCGCGACCACGTTCGCCGCGTACGCGCTGCCGTCGAAGCCGAACTGGTTGGCCAGGGTGACGGCGGCGAGCAGCCCGACGAAGAGCATCGACAGGCTGGACAGCACCGGGGACGGGTCGGAGCTGGGCGTGAACCCCTCCGCGCCGTCGATCGTGAAGCCCGAGCCGCCCAGGTTGACCATGACCGGCACGAAGAGACCGACGACCGCGACGGTGATCAGGTTGGCCCGGCGCCGGGCGTCCCGCCACCAGTAGCGGGCCTCCCGGGCGACGAGGGCGCCGAACCGGTCCCGCCGGGCCCAGCCGAGGGCCCTCGGGAAGAGCTGGGCGACCGCCCCGCCGGTCGTACCACGCTGGGCGCGGGCCGGCCCGGCACTGGCCGCGCCCACCATCGCGGACTCGAGCGAGCGGGACCACCAGGCCAGCAGCGCGACGATCGTCACCGCCGTGATCAGCAGCTTCACCGGTGCGGCCCAGACGCGGCCCTCGGCCACGTCGATGCCGGCCGTCCAGGGAGCGCCGAACGGGGTCCAGGCGACCACCTCGGCCACCCCCTGGAGGCGGTCCCAGTCGGCGTCGGAGAGGGCGGCGATGCCCAGGAGCTGCAACGGCCCGAGAAGCGCGGCGAGTACGGCGAGCAGCACGGCGGCCAGGTCGCGGACCCGGCGGGAGCGCAGCGCGGTGGCGAAGGCGCTGGTCACCGCGCGGGCCGCGGCGACGCAGAGCAGCAGCCCGCCGACCACCCCGACGAAGGCGACCGCGGCGGCCGACCAGCCGCCCAGCGCCCCGGCGGTGACCACCAGCCCGCACAGGGCCAGCAGCACCGAGATCGTGGGGACGCTGACGAAGGCGGCGGCGAAGAGCCCGGAGACGAGCGTGCGGCGGGGCAGCGGCAGCAGCGCGAACCTCGCCGGGTCCAGAGTCTCGTCCACCCCGAAGAAGACCAGCGGCAGCAGCAACCAGCCGAGCACCGTCAGGCCGCCGCCGAAGGCGGCCACCATCAGCGCGTAGCGGCTCGAGTCGGCCAGGCCGGGCGCGGCGAAGAGGAAGAACCCGGTGCCGGCGAACCAGAGCCCGAGCACCGCGCCGCCCACGAAGAGGGCGACCCGCCAGCCCTGACCCCGGAAGTTGTTGCCCATCACCCGCAGCTTGAGCCGGACGAAGTGCCGGGCGGAGACCCGCCGGGCGGGCTGGGCGGAGACGGTCGGTCCGGTCACTGCGACAGCCACGCCAACTCCTCGCCGGTCGCCGTACGGCCGCCGACCACCTCGACGAAGACCTGCTCCAGCGAGCGGCCGCCGCGCACCTCGTCGATGGGCCCGACGCGCTTGATGGTGCCGGCCGCCAGGATCGCCACGTGCGAGCAGAGCCGCTCGACGACCTCCATCACGTGGCTGGAGAAGACGACGGTGCCGCCCCCGGTCACGTACCGGTGCAGGATGTCCCGGATCAGCGCGGCCGAGACCGGGTCGACCGCCTCGAACGGTTCGTCCAGCACCAGCAGCCGGGGCCCGTGCAGCAGCGCGCAGGCCAGGCCGATCTTCTTCTTCATGCCCGCCGAGTAGTCGACCACCAGCGTCCGGCCGGCGTCGCCGAGCGCGAGCACGTCCAGCAGCTCCGCCGCCCGCTGGTCGACCACCGCCGGGTCCATCCCCCGCAGCAGACCGTGGTACGCGAGCAGCTCCGCGCCGCTGAGCCGGTCGAAGAGCCGTACGCCGTCGGGCATCACGCCGAGCAGCTGCTTCGCCCGCACCGGGTCGGCCCAGACGTCGTGCCCGAGCACCCGGGCGCCCCCGGCGTCCGGCCGGAGCAGCCCGACCGCCATCGACAGGGTGGTGGTCTTCCCCGCGCCGTTCGGGCCGAGCAGGCCGTAGAAGGACCCGGCCGGCACGTCGAGGTCGACACCGGCGACGGCGACCTTGCCGTCGAAGTGTTTTGCCAGGCCACGCAGGGCGAGCGCCGGGTGCTCAGCAGTCATGCGTCGACCGTATCCGGCCCGGACCAGCGGCTGCTCCGGCCGCAGGATGATCCCCGGTCATCCCCGAGTCGTACCTGTCAGAGGCGGAGGGCCTCCGGGGCGTGCAGGCGGAGCATGGTGGCGCCGATGTCGGCCGGCGCCCGGCGGCGGGTCGCCATCGAGACCGCCACCATCACGGTGAAGGCGAGCGGCACCGTCCAGGCGGCCGGCTGCGCGGTGAGCGTCGCCGGCCAGCCGGACAGCGGCGGGCCGAGCACCGTGACCAGCACCGCCCCGACCGCCGCACCGCCGCCGACCAGGATCCCGGCGGCGGCGCCGAGGTCGGTCAGCCCGCGCCACCAGATGCCGAGCACCAGCAGCGGGCAGAAGCTGGATGCGGCGACCGCGAAGGCCAGCCCGACGACCTGCGACACGTCCAGCCCGGCGAGGTTGAGCGCGAGGACCGTCGGCACGGCCCCGGCGATCACCGTGGCGAGGCGGAAGCCGCGTACCGAGCCGCGCCCCAGCACGTCCGTGGAGATCACCCCGGCGACGCTTGTGAGCAGCCCCGACGAGGTGGAGAGGAAGGCCGCGAACGCACCGGCCGCCACCAGCGCGGCGAGCAGCCGGCCGGCGGTGCCGTCGCCGAGCGCCGCGCCGGGCAGGAGCACCACCACCGCGTCGGTCTGCCCGCTGAGCAGCAGTTGCGGGGTGTAGATCCGGCCGAGCACCCCGTAGATGGTGGGCAGCAGGTAGAACGCCCCGACCAGGGCGAGCACCACCAGCGTCGTGCGGCGGGCGGCGGCGCCGTCGGGGTTGGTGTAGAAGCGGACCAGCACGTGCGGCAACCCCATGGTGCCGAGGAACGTGGCCAGGATCAGCGAGTACGTGGCGAACAGCCCCCGGTCGTCGTCCCCGGCGGCGCTGGGCAGCAGCCAGTCGGCGGCGTCGGTGGCGACCCCGGACACCTCCGGCACCGGGTCGCCGGCGGCGAAGGACAGCTCGTCGCCGGGGCGTACCTCCTGGATCCGGCCGTCGGGGTGGGTGAGGGTCGCGCGATGCTCGACCACGACGGTGGTCGCGGTCCGGAACGCCGGCCCGTCGGGCGGGGTCACCGCCGGGCGGGCGTCGGCCTGCCACTGCAACGCCAGGAAGATCGCCGGTACGGCCAGCGCGGTCAGCTTCAGCCAGTACTGGAAGGCCTGCACGAAGGTGATCGCGCGCATGCCGCCGAGCGCGACGTTCGCGGTGACCACCACGGCCACCAGCAGGGCCCCCAACGGGTACGGCGAGCCGGTCACCGTCGCCAGCGTCAGCCCCGCCCCCTGGAGCTGCGGCACGAGGTAGAGCCAGCCGATGAAGATCACGAAGGCGGTGGCGAGGGTACGCAGCCGACGCGATCCGAGCCGCAGCTCGCAGAAGTCCGGCAGTGTGAACGCGCCGGAGCGGCGCAGCGGCGCGGCCACGAAGAGCAGCAGCGCGAGGTAGCCGGCGGCGAAGCCGACGGGGTACCAGAGCACGTCGACGCCGTACTTGAGGATCAGCCCGGCGACCCCGAGGAAGCTCGCCGCCGACAGGTACTCCCCGCCGATGGCGGCGGCGTTCCAGGTGGGGCTGATCGCCCGCGAGGCGACCAGGAAGTCGGAGGTGGTCCGCGCCAGCCGCAGCCCGTAGAAGCCGATGCCGACGGTGACCAGGGTGACCGCCACGATCGCCGGTACGACGAAGCCGTTGCCCACCTCAGCGCTCCGGCCGCTGGACCAGGTCGGTGAAGTCCTGCTCGTTGCGTTCCGCCAGCCGCACGTACGCCCACCCGACGGCGATCAGGAACGGGAACGACGCCACCCCGAGCAGCAGCCAGGGCAGGTTGACGCCGAGCACGGTGACCCGGCCGACGGCGGGCGCGACGGCGAAGAGCCACGGCAGCCCGCCGAGCCCGATCGCCACCACCAGGGAGAGCCGCAGGGCCAGCGCGAACTGGGCCCGGACCAGCCCCCGTACGAGCGCGTCGCCGACCCGGGTCTGCTGGGCCAGTTCGGCGCGGGTGCGTTCCGCCCGGTCCTCGCGGCGGGACACCTCGGCCAGCACGATCCGCGCCCGGGGCTGGGCGACCGGGGCCTGCTGCGGCACCCCGGACCGGCCCGCGTGCTGCGGCACCCCGGACCGGGCCGCGTGCTCGGGCGACCCGGACCCGCCCTGCCGGGGCGCGGGGACGGGATCGTCGGCAGCGGCCACCTCGGCAGTCTCGCCCGATCGCCGCGATTGTCAAGGGCGGCCGTCGGCGTCACGTCCGCCCGGGCCGGCTCGGGCGGAGCCGTCCACACCGGGCTGTGGACAACCTGTGGAGAACGGGTCACCCCTGTGGATAACTCGTGGAGAGTGCGGCGGGGCGGCCGGTGGTTGGTCACCCCGCCGCGGCACTCACTTCGTGTCGACGTGCTCCAGGCTGACGTGCTCCAGGCCGACGCGCTCGGGACGGGCGGAGGCGGAGCCGAGCCAGGTGTGCGGGTTGCCGTACCAGCACCAGCCGAGCTTCGGCGCGTTCTGGCTGATCCAGAGCGCCGGCACCCGCTTGTCGCCGCAGCGGGAGCCGACCAGCGAGAAGCACTTGTTCTTCGCCAGCGCCTCCGGGTAGAGGGTGACGAAGGCGAGCCCCTCGTCGATGGTGAGCGGCAGCCGGTCCTGGCCGGTGATCACCTCCATGGCGGCGGCGGGCGCGAGGTTCAGCGTCTCCTCGCCCCGGTCGACGTCGAAGAGCAGGTACGCCGGCCCGGCCGGCACCTCCAGCTCCTTGATCGGGTCGAACTTCGGCAGGTCACCCTCGGCGTAGTGCCGGTCGACGATCCCCGGCTTCCGCTTGCCGGCGAGGGTGGTCAGCGCGACGCGCTCCGCCACCGGCACCAGGTCGCGGGTGACCACCAGGAGGAAGGGCACCCGCCCCTCGGTCGGGGCGGGCAGGTCGGCCGCCCCCGCGACGGCCGCCGCGCGCAGCGGCGCGACCAGGTCACGGAAGGCGTCCTCGGTCAGCTCGGCCAGGGTCGGATAGCCCAGCTCCACCAGCCGGTCGAGCTGACGGTCGAATTCGGTCGCGGCGTCGAACAAGGCGGCCTCCAATTGTCGTACGGAGTACCGTACAGCGTACGACAATGCTTGGGTATTCCCGACCCTGAGGAAAATCTGAGGGCGACGACCTGCCGAGATGCTGATCGTCAGGGATGCTCGCGTCACCGCCGCAGCAGTGGGGACTCGGTGGGCCGCGTGGCCCCAAGTCGACAAGGTCCCCGCGCGACCCCAAGCTGAGGCGCTGTCGAGCTGCCCCGTCCATGGGACCGGAAGCGTCCGCGCCCTTTGGTCTTACAGATGGGGCAGCTCGACAGGGTGCCAGGCGGGGTAATGCCTCGCCCGGAGTCGGCCGCGTCCGGGCCGCCGCAGAGGGCGAGGGCGAAGAGGGGCCACGGGCGGGAGGGGGCCTAGGCGGGAGAGGGCCGGGAGAGCACGTGCCGAGGGCGTGCAGACCGGGTCAGCGGCTCCAGTCCTGCTTCGCCGCGCGGACCAGCTTGTCCTTCAGCTCGCGGGTGTGCCGGCGGCTGACCGGCAGTTCCGCCGAGTCGATCACCACGACGTAGCCGGAGTTGACCAGCCGCAGCTCCGCGATCAGCTTGAGCTGCACCAGGTAGGACCGGTGGATGCGGACGAACCCGGCGTCCGCCCAGCGTTCCGCGAGGGTCGCCAGCGACACCCGCACCAGGTGCGAGCCGTCGGCGGTGTGCAGGCGGGCGTAGTCGCCCTGCGCCTCCACCCAGCGCACCGCCGAGCGGGGCAGCATCCGCGTCGTGCCGGCCAGCTCGATGGGGATGGTCGGATCCTCCTCCGCCCGGGCCAGCGCCGCCGGGTGCGACGGCACCACCCGCGCGCCGATCACCCGGCGCAACGACTCGGCGAGCCGCTCGGCGCGTACGGGCTTGCGGACGTAGTCGGTGGCGCCCAGGTCGAACGCGTCCACCGCCCCGTCGTCGTACGCGGTGACGAAGACGATCGCCGGTGGCCGGGCGAAGCGGCGCAGCACCCGGGCCAGCTCCATGCCGTCCAGCCCGGGCATCCGGATGTCGAGGAAGACCACGTCCACGTCGCCGTCGCGGAGCACCCGCAGCGCCTCCGTCGCGTCCCCCGCCGTGTGCAGCCGGGCCACCCGGGGGTCGGCCCGCAGGTGGTACGCCAACTCGTCCAGCGCCGGCGGCTCGTCGTCGACCGCCAGCACCCGCAGGAACCCGGCCGCCCCCACCTCCACGGCCCGCTCGATCACGAGCCGGCCCGTACGCCGGGATGGAACTTCGGCACCCGCATGCTCACCTTCGTACCCGAGCCGAGGCCCGTCTCGACGACCAGGCCGAAGCCGTCCCCGAAGACCGACCGGAGCCGCTCGTCGACGTTGGAGAGCCCGACGTGCTGGCCCGGGTCGTCCCCCACGCCGGCCAGCGCGGCGTCGCCCGGCTCTCCGGCGGCGCCGGCCAGCTCGGCGATGCCGGCGGTCAGCGTGCTCGGATCCATCCCCACTCCGTCGTCCTCCACGGTGATGTGGCACTCGGTGCCCGCGTCCCGGGCCTCGATGCTCACCATGCCCGTGCCCGGCTTGCGGGACAACCCGTGCCGGACGGCGTTCTCCACAAGCGGTTGCAGGCAGAGGAACGGCAGCGTCACGGGCAGCACCTCCGGGGCGATCTGGAGGCGCACCTGGAGCCGGTCGCCGAACCGGGCCCGCTCGATGGTCAGGTAGCGGTCGATCGAGCGCAGCTCCTCGGCCAGCGTGGTGAACTCGCCGTGCGCCCGGAACGAGTACCGCGTGAACTCGGCGAACTCCAGGATCAGCTCCCGGGCCCGGTCCGGGTCGGTGCGGACGAACGAGCCGATCGCGGTCAGCGCGTTGTAGATGAAGTGCGGGCTGATCTGCGCGCGCAGGGCGCGTACCTCGGCGCGGGCCAGCCGCTCCCGCGAGGAGTCCAGCTCGGCCAGGGCGAGCTGGTTGCCGGCCCAGTGCGCCGTCTCCAGGGTGGCCTGCACCAGGCCCGGCTCCGGCTGGCCGTCGGCGACCGCGACAAGCACCCCGACCCTGCGCCCGTCCGCACCGGTCAGCGGGGCGACCACCGCGCCGCGTACCGGGCAGTCGACCCGGTCGCAGTGCAGCTCCGGCTCGCCGAGGACCGTCGAGCGGCCCGTCGCCACCGCCCGCCGGGCCGCCGCGACCAGTTGCGCGTGGTGGTGCCCGCCCCGCCCGTCGAGGGCGAGCAGGCTCTCCCGGTCCGTCAGCGCCAGCCCGGCCGCCCCCACCAGCGCCCGCAGATGGCGTATGGCCTTCGCCGCGTTCGCGGTGCTCAGGCCCGCGCGCAGCGGCTCGGCGGCCAGCCCGGCGGTGTGCAGCACCTCGTACGTGGCCCGCTGGGTGGCCGTGGCGATGCCCCGCCGCGCGCGCAGCCGGACCACCGCGAACAGGGCCGCACCCAGCGCGGCGAGCAGCGAGACGACGCCGAAGACGCCCGAGAGGTTGCCACCCACGCAGCGATCCTGGCCCCTGCCGGCCCACACGCCAAGAGTCAGTACGCGCCCTTGCGGGCGAGCACCACCCCGACGGTGCGCCACAGGATGCTCAGGTCGTACGCCAGCGACCAGTTGTCGACGTAGTAGAGGTCGAGCCGGACCGCCTCGTCCCAGGACAGGTCGGAGCGGCCGGAGACCTGCCACAGCCCCGTCATGCCCGGCCGGACCAGCAGGCGGCGGCGTACGTCGCCGAGGAAGTCGCCGTCGTCGGCGGGCAGCGGGCGCGGCCCGACCAGGGACATCTCGCCCTTCAACACGTTGATCAACTGCGGCAGCTCGTCCAGCGAGGAGGCGCGCAGGAAGCGGCCCACCGGGAAGACCCGGGGATCCTCCTTCATCTTGAACAGCATGCCGTCGGTCTCGTTCCGGTCGACCAGGCTGGCCAGCCGGTCCTCCGCGTTCACGTACATGGTGCGGAACTTCCAGACCCGGAAGGTGCGGCCCTCGTGGCCCACCCGGGGCTGGCGGAAGAAGACCGGGCCCGGGTCGGAGATCCGGATCCCGATCGCGATGAACAGGAAGACCGGGGCCAGCAGCAGCAGGCCGAACCCGGCGGCCACCCGATCCATCAGGTTCTTGGCCAGCAGCGCCGGACCGGAGAGCGTCGGCTCCTCGACGTGCAGCAGCGGCAGGCCCTCGATCGGCCGGATGTGCACCCGGGGGCCGGCGATGTCGGTCAGCTGCGGGGCGACGACCAGGTCGACGCCCGAGCCCTCCAGCTGCCAGGCCAGCCGGCGCAGCTCGCCCGGCTCGGAACTCGCCGAGCCGCAGACCGCGATCGTGTCGCCGCCGACCTCCCGGACGAGGGCGAGGACGTCGCGGCCCGCGTACACGGGGACCGGGGTCTCGATGCCCTTGGCCGCCGCGTAGCCGTCGGTGATGTGGATGGCGACCGGCATCAGCCCGGCGGCCGGGTTGCGGGTGACGGCCGTGTAGACCTCAAGGCACTCCGGCAGGGTGCCGATCAGCACCATCCGGTGACCCGCCTGGCTGATGTTGCGCCGGACCACGTGCAGCACGAAGCGGCAGAGCATCCGGTTCAGCAGGATCAGCAGCAGCGCCGCGAGCAGGGCGGTGCCGACCGTGTAGCGGGACAGGTCGGTCTTGGTGGCGAAGGCGAGGAAGGACACCGTCGCGGCGACGGCCACGCCGGCCCGGATCACCCGCTTGTACTCGTCCGGGCCCAGGCCGAGGTAGCGCCGGTCGTAGGCCCGGTTGGCCCAGAGGCTGACGAGCCAGCCGAGCGGCAGGAGGCCGAACGCCACCGTGTGGAACCACGTCGGGTCCTGCTCGGCGTTGTAGAAGCCCGCCCGCGACTGGTCGAACGTCTCGATGGCGATCAGGCTGGCGACCGCGGCGGCTGCGAAGTCGAGCAGCAGCAGGAGCGTGATGTAGGGGCGGTGCCAGCGGGACACGCGACGGCGGGCCCGAGCCCACGCGGACCGGGGTACGCCGTTGTGGGACGGCGGTGCCGGCGGCTGGATCTCGAAGCTGTCGACGTGCCGCACGAGTTTGCTCCGGCCTGTGTTGGTTACCGGGCGCTGGAGGCTTGTCGTCACCTCACCCATGTCCTCCCGCATGACACGAGCCGCTCACTCACCGTGAGGGCCCGGTCGCCCACCGTCCCAGTCTCCCACGCGGGCGCCGACCCGTGCGCTGACCCGGGGGACAACGCGGCGGGTGTGGTGCCGCTGGGCGTCTGGCCGGCTCCGCGCCATTTCAGAAGCCGGGGACCGAGCCACTATACCGATGGATGACGGGCCCGGTAGAGCCGCAACTCAGACCTTCGGCGCGGGATGGCCGATTCCGTTCCGTAGTCGGCAGTGTCGTCACTCACCGTACGAGTCGCGACAACCGCCGGTCAGCGAGCGGCTTCCCGCCGGTCTGGCAGGTCGCGCAGTACTGGAGGCTGGAATCGGCGAAGGAGACCTCGCGGACGGTGTCCCCGCAGACCGGGCAGGGCTGCCCCGTCCGGGCGTGCACCTTCAGCCCCGAGCGCTTCTCGCCCTTCAGCTCGGCCGCCTTCTGCCCGACCGAGCGGCGCACCGCGTCGCCGAGCACCTCCCGCGTCGCCGCGTGCAGGGTCGCCAACTGCTCGTCGGTCAGCCGGTTGGTGATCGCGAACGGGGACAGCTTCGCCGCGTGCAGGATCTCGTCGGAGTACGCGTTGCCGACGCCGGCCAGCACCGTCTGGTCGGTGAGCACCCCCTTGACCTGGCCCTTGCGGCTGCGCATCCGCTCGGTGAAGGTGGCCAGGTCGGCGGCGAGCGCGTCGGGGCCGAGGCGGGCCACCCCGGGCACCGCCTGCGGGTCGGTGACCAGGTAGACGGCGAGGCTCTTCTGGGTGCCGGCCTCGGTCAGGTCGAAGCCGGAACCGTCGTCGAGGCGTACCCGCAGCGCGATCGGGCCCTTGCCGGGGCGCAGCGGGGCGGCGGACGGAAACGCCTCCCGGTAGTGCAGCCAGCCCGCCCGGGCCAGGTGGACCACCAGGTGCAGGTCGCCGTCGAGCACCACGTCGAGGAACTTGCCGTGCCGGCGGGCGTCCGTCACGGTCCGCCCGGCGGCGGCGGTCGGCGCCGGGTCGTACGTCTTCAGGGCGCTGATCGCGGCGACCTCCAACCGGTCGACCCGCCGCCCCACCGCCCGCTCACGCAGGTAGTCCGTGAGCGCCTCAACCTCCGGTAGTTCGGGCACCAGCCAACGGTAGCCTTCTTTCCCGTGAGCGTGAGGAATGAGCTTGCGAGTCCCCGCCGCGAGCGCGAGGAGTGAGCTTGCGAGCCCCGCAGTCGCGAGCAGAGACCGGCACAGCCGCGAACGAAAGGCAAGCTCAGTGAGAATCGTGGTGGCGCACAACCGGTACCGGGAGGCTCAGCCCTCCGGTGAGAACACGATCGTCGACGCGGAGATCGCCCAGCTCACCGCGGCCGGGGTGGAGGTGCTGCCGTTCATCCGCAGCTCGGACGAGATCCCGTCGATGTCGAAGTCGGCCAAGGCGCTGCTGCCGATCTCGCCGATCTGGGCACCCCGCGCGCAGGAGGACCTGAGCCGGCTCATCACCGAGCACCGGCCGGACGTGCTGCACCTGCACAACCCGTACCCCCTGATCTCGCCCTGGATCGTGCGGACCGCGCACCGGCACGGCGTGCCGGTGGTGCAGACGGTGCACAACTACCGCCAGGTCTGCTCCTCGGGGCTCTACTTCCGGGACGGGATGATCTGCCAGGACTGCCGGGGCCGGGCCCTGGGCGTGCCGGCGATCGTGCACCGCTGCTACCGGGGCTCGCGGGCGCAGAGCGCCCTGATGGCGACCACGCTGGCCGTGCACCGGGGCACGTGGCGCTCGGTGGACCGCTTCGTCGCGCTCACCTCGGCGGTCGCCGACCACCTGCGCGACTACGGCGTCCCGGCAGAGCGGATCGTGGTGAAGCCGAACGGCATCCCCGACCCGGGGGCGCCCGCGCCGCTCGGCGACGGCTTCCTCTACATGGCCCGGCTCTCCCCGGAGAAGGGGCTGGGCCTGCTGCTTGACGCCTGGCGGCGGCACCCGGACGGGGCGCTCGGCCCGCTGCGCATCGCGGGCGACGGCGAGCTGCGCCCGTTGGCCGAGGCCGCTGCCGCCGAGCGCGCCGACGTGACCTATCTCGGGCCGCTGGACCGTGCCGGGGTGCGCGCCGCGGTCGAGGCCAGCGCGGTGATCATCGCGGCCTCCACCTGGCACGACGTGCTGCCCACCGTGATCATCGAGGCGTTCGCCGCCGGCCGTCCGGTGCTCGGCACCGCGCTCGGCGGCATCCCGTACCTCGTCGGCGCCGACGCGCCCCGGGAGCCCGCCGGCACCGGCCCGGCCGCCGTCGCCACGGCCGCGCCGGGAGAGGGCCGCGTCGCGCTACCCGCCGGCGTGCAGGCGGGCGAGGCGGGTTGGGTGGTGCCCCCGGAGCCGGCCGCCATGGCCGCCGCCCTGCCGGTGGCCCGGGCCGGGGCCGCGACGCTGGCCACTGCGGCACGCGCCCGCTACGAGCGCACGTTCCACCCCGACGTGGTCACCAAGCGCCTCCTCGACGTGTACGCGGGCCTGGCCCGCCGCCACTGACCGATCCGCCGCGAGAACTACTCGGGACGCTTGAGACATCCGGGCAGCCCTTGCCCGGAATCCTGCCCACTTTTCGGGAATCCCGTTCTGCTATTTGGGATGGTCGGAGATCTTGGTAGGAAAGTGCCCCTCCAGGGGCGCTTCCGTACCAAGATCTCCCGCCGCCACGGTCATGGCCGCGGCGCATCGCGGTCAGTCGTGGTTCCGGCGTGGGCCGGGCGTGCCGTCCGTGCGGTAGCACAGACGGGGCAGCTCGACAGGGCCGAAGAAGGGTGGGCCGCCCTGGCGTCGCACCTCAGCGGAGGGAAGCGCGGGCGGAGAAGGCGATGCTGGCGAGCAGGAAACCGCCGTTGACGATCGTGAACGCGACAATCACCCAGAGGACGAGGGCCGGGGCGAAGGCCAGCACCAGGCCGGCGGCGAAGATGACCGCGCCGTAGTCGCGGACCAGCTTCACCAGGCGTACGGGCAGCGAGGTCGAGGTGACCATGCTGGCGGCGTTCGGGCCGGCCTGCATCACGGAGGTCACCAAATTGACCATCCAGGTGCCGGCGAAGATGGCGACCAGCCAGCTCGGCGTCGACGGCTCCTGCGCCACCGCCGTCGCCGACAGGGCGGCGACCAGGGCGATCTGGGCGGCCACGTCGCAGAGGATGTCGACCCGGGCACCTGCGGCGCTGCCCTGCCCCGTCACCCGGGCCAGCTGACCGTCGGCGCAGTCCAGGCAGTACGCCACCTGCCAGCCGACCAGCGCGAGCAGCCCGACCGCCCAGGCCGGCACGTCACCGGCGGCGACCCGCCCGGCGAGCGCGACCACGGTGACCGAGGTGGCCAGGCCGAGCACCAGGTTGGCGATGGTCAGCGCGGTCGGGCGCAGCCCGAGGCGCTGGGCGACGAGCGCGAAGACCGCGCCCAGCCACTGGCTGATCGATTCGCTGAACAGGCCGCCGCCCCGGTTCACCCGGTGGAAGTCGGCGACGGTGGGACGGGGCTCAGCCAAGGTGGTCGCGGATTGCACCGGCGTAGTCTGCCAGCCGTTCCCGCGTCTCGGTAGGCGACATCGCCAGGTGTTCGAGGATCGTGTAGCGGTCCGGCCGCGTCTGGGGCGCGAACTGCACGGCATCGACGAACTGCTCGTCGGTCAGGCCCAGGTCGCCCGGCGTGGTGGCGAGGCCGTGCCGGTGCAGGCAGTGGGCGAGCCGACCGAACCGGTCGGTGTCCCCGCGCAGGAAGGTGCAGAAGAGGGCGCCGAGCCCCACCTGCTCGCCGTGGGCGGCGGTGCCGGGGTGCAGCCGGTCGATCGCGTGCGAGATCTCGTGGTCGCCGCCGCTGGCGGGGCGCGTCGACCCGCACACCGAGCTGGCGATGCCGCCCATGATCAGCGCCTCGGCCAGCGTGGTGAGGAAGCTGTCGTCGGTGATCTTGCCGGGGTGGTTGAGCAGCGCCTCGGCGCCCGTCCGGGCCAGCGTCACCGCGAGCCCGTCGATGGGCTCGCCGCGTACCTCGTGGGCCAGCTCCCAGTCGGCGCAGGCGTTCAGGTTGCTCACCGCGTCGCCGATGCCGGCCTGGGTCTGCCGGTCCGGGCCGTTCTCCACGAAGTCGAGGTCGACGATGACCGCGATCGGGATGTGCACCCCGTAGGAGCCCTTGCCGCCCTCGTGGTCGAGCGAGGCGGTGGGGGAGGCGATGCCGTCGTTCGCCAGGCTCGTCGCCACCGTCACCATCGGGATCCCGTAGCGGGTGGCCGCGTACTTGGCGGTGTCGATGGTCTTGCCGCCGCCGATGCCCACCACGGCGTCGTAGTGGCGGCGGCGTAGTCGGTCACCGAGGTCGTTCGCCGCGTCGATGGTGCCGCCGGCGACCGTGAAGACGTCGGCCGCGCCGAGCGACGGCCGGCACAGCTCGACGATCCGTTCACCCTGGCCGGGACCGACCACCACGGCCACGTCCCCGCCGGCCGAGATCCGCCGGTCGGCCAGCAGCGGCCCGAGGTCGGCCACCGCACCCCGCCGGACCTCGATCACCAGCGGGGTGTTGACCGTACGGGCTAGTAGTGGCACGCGATCTCCCGCGCCCGGGCCAGGTCGGCGTGGTTGTCGACCTCGACCCAGGAGACGTCACCGATCGGCGCTGCCCGCACCTCGCCACCCCGGTCGGCGAACTCCTGGTAGCCGTCCTCGTAGTAGAGGTTCGGGTCACGCCGCCACGTCGCCTCCAGCGCGTCGGCGAGGGCGTCGGCCACCTGCGGCTCGATGAGCGTCGCGCCGATGTACTCCCCGTACGCCTCGCCCGGGTCCATGATCTTGGTGATCCGGGTGAGCTGGCCGGCGGCGTCGAAGGTGGTCTTCATCTCCTCCTCGGCCAGCGGCTTGATGGTGTCGACGGCGAGCAGGATGCCCGGGCCGCGCTCGGCCAGCAGGGTCTTCTCCACGCTCACCGGGTGCACGGTGTCGCCGTTGACCAGCAGCACGCCCCGGGCGAAGTGCTCCCGGGCCAGCCAGAGGGAGTACGCGTTGTTCCACTCCTCGGCCTTGTCGTTGTGCACGAGGGTGAGCGTGACGCCGTACCGCTTCTCCAGGTCGGCCTGGCGGGAGACGACCGCGTCGGCGGCGTAGCCGACCACGATCACGATGTCGGTGAGCCCCACCTCGGCCAGGTTGCGCAGCGCGATGTCCAGGATGGTGGTGTCGCCGTCCACCGGCACCAACGCCTTGGGCAGGGTGTCGGTGTACGGGCGCAGCCGGCGCCCCGCCCCGGCTGCGAGCACCATCCCGATCATTGAGGCGTCCTCCCTCGTACGACTCCCGGTCACCGCTGGAGGATAGCCCCGCGCGGCGGCACCCCTGCGGCCAACCGGGTCAGCCGGGCAGCGCCGCCAGGTCCGCCAGCACCGCCAGCCGCTCCTCGGCGGTCAGCACGGCGTACGGGGCGGCGGCCCGCCGGTCGGTCTCCAGCTCGATGGCGAGCTGCTCCGGGCCGGGCGGCAGGGCTGCGGCGCTCGCCGCGCTGTGCCCGGCGGCGGTCCACGCGGCGGCGTGCGCGTCGGCCCGGTGGTAGCGCATCGTGCCGAGCCGGTTCAGCAGCAGCACGCCGGTCGTGGTGCCGTCCGGCTCGTACGGCGGCGCCGTCGCGGCGAACGCGGCACCCTCCTCGGCGCCCTCCTCGTCGGCCAGCACCAGCGCGCACGTGAGTACCCGGCCGAACGCCTCGACCAGCCGCAGCACCCGGTCCTCGTGCCCCGCCCAGAGCTCCTCGGTGACCTCCGCGTGCACCTGCCAGATCTCGGCGAGGAAGGCCAGCCCGCGCTCGGTGGCGGAGAGTCCGCCCTCGGGGCTGCGGTGGATCATCCCGTACGCGACCTGCTTGTCCAGGGCCCGCCGGCACTCGACCGGGTCCCGGTAGCGGGTGACCGCGGCGAAGCCGGCCTCGTCGACCGTCCCGCCCGGTGCCGCGAGGCGGGTGCGGAACTCCAGCAGGAAGCCGGTGGCCGCCGGCCCGCCGTACCGCTGGCTCAGCTCGGCGCCGCCGCCGTCGCGGCCGGCGAGGATGCCGGCGACGAACGCACGGTCCACCGCCGGGGCGACCAGGCCGGCGAACCGGTGCGGCGCCAGCTCGACGGTGTCGTTCACAGACCGATCGAACGCAGGGCGGCGAAGCCTTCGGCCGCGATCCGGCGGATGAGGCCGTCGTTGACGTCGCGGTGCTCGTCGAGCAGGTCCAGCTCGTCGGCGGCGAGCCACCGGAACTCGGTGTGCTTGCCCGCCTCCAGCGTCGGCCGGGCCAGGTCGCCGTCGACCCGGACCAGCCAGTCGCGCTCGACGCGGGCCAGGCCGTCGTCGGCGACGTAGCGGTACTCCCCGACGTGGCCGAGCACGTGCGACACCGTCCAGCCGGTCTCCTCGGTCACCTCCCGGCGCAGCGCGTCCATCCAGTCCTCGCCCGGTTCCAGATGGCCGCCGACGATGTCCCAGCAGTTGGGAAAGATGCGCCGGTGGGGAGACCGTCGCTGGACGAAGAGTCGACCGTCGTCGTCGACGATCAGCGCGCCGGCGCAGCGTAGAGGCTCGGTGGACACGCCACGACAGTAGCGAGCGGTGGCGCGCTCCGGCGACGCCCGGCCTCGTCGCCGGTCCGGGGCGGCCTCGCGGGCCGGGCCGGCCGGAACGCCGGCACGCGCGATGGTGTGGCGGGACGATCGACGGGTAAGGATTCCCGTGCGGGCACGGACGGGCCGTGACCCGCGACGGAGGTCCTCATGCGTGGCGCGGATCGGCTGGTCGAGCAGCAGTACGCGATGCTCCTGCGGCGGGACGTGGCCCGGCTGCCGGACCTCTACGCGGCCGACGCCTTCTACTCGATGCCCGGCGTCACGGTGCGCCCGATCGAGTTGCCCGCCCTGCTGCGCACCTGGACCGGGGCGTTCCCGGACCTGTCCGTCGACCCGCTCGGGTCGGTGCAGACGGCCGGCGGCGCGGCCGTCGAGCAGCGGCTGACCGGCACCCACACGGGGGTGCTGCACACCCCGTTCGGCACCGTCGCGCCGACCGGCCGGCTGGTGAGCTGGGACGTGGTGGACGTCGTCCGGGTCCGGCGCGGACGGATCGCGGCCTGGCGGTCCTACTTCGACTGGGGGCAGCTCATCGCGGCGCTCGGCCTGCACGTGGACGGGCTCTCCCGGGAAGCGCAGCACGACCCGCTCGGCCTTCCGGTCTGACCTGTCGCCGACCGGTCGACGCCGGTCACCCGTCCCGGTGGCTCAGGATGCGGACATCGCCGTGCCTTCCGCGCGCACCCCGTCGCCTTCCGTACGCTGAACAGCCATGACCGCCGAGCAGCTGATCTCCTTCGCCCGTGGCGCTCCCTCCCTGGACATCGTCGATGTCGAGGGGCTCAAGGCCGCCGCCGTCCGCGCGTTCGACGCCGACCCCGCCGGGGTGACCGCCTACGGCACCTCCGTCGGCTACCTCCCGCTGCGGAAGTGGATCGCCGAGAAGCACGGGGTCTCCGCCGACCAGGTGCTGATCACCAACGGGTCGTTGCAGGCGGACGCGTTCCTCTTCGACCACCTGGTCCGCCCCGGTGACGCGGTGGTGGTGGAGCGTCCGACGTACGACCGGACGCTGCTCAACCTCCAGCGGATGGGCAGCGAGCTGCACGGCGTCTCCATCCAGCCGGACGGGCTCGACACCGCCGAGCTGCGCAAGCTGCTGGAGTCCGGGGTGCGGCCCCGGCTGGCGCACGTCATCCCGAACTACCAGAACCCGGCCGGCGTGACGCTGAGCCTGGAGAAGCGCCGGGAGCTGCTCGACCTCGCCGCCGAGTACGAGTTCACGATCTTCGAGGACGACCCGTACGCCGACATCCGGTTCCGGGGCGAGGCGCTGCCTTCGATGCTCTCGCTGGACACCCGCAACGTGGTGGTGCACGCCTCCAGCTTCACCAAGACGGTCTGCCCGGGCGTACGGGTCGGCTACCTGGTGGGTCCGGCGGACCTGATCGGCGACATCGCGAAGAAGGCGACCAGCCTCTACATCTCGCCGGGCATGGTCTCCGAGGCGATCGTGCACCAGTTCTGCGTCTCCGGCGACATCGAGCGCTCCATCGAGACCGTGCGCGCCGCGCTCGGCGAGCGGGCCCGGGTGCTGGCCGAGTCGCTGCGCCGGCACATCCCGGAGGCCCGGTTCGTGGAGCCGGACGGCGGCTACTTCCTCTGGGTCGAGCTGCCCGAGGACGTCGAGGTCGACAGGCTCGCGCCGGCCGCCGCCGAGCGCGGCGTCGCCGTGGTCAAGGGCAGCGACTTCGTCGTCGACGGCGGGCGGCACGCCCTGCGGTTGGCGTTCTCGGCGGTGACCGCCGACCGCATCGACGAGGGCGTGCGGCGCCTGGCGGAGGCCATGGCGGCCGTACGGAGCTGAATTTCTGTCAGATTTCTGACAGTTGGACGATCGTGGCCGCCCCGGGTCTCCCGCCGGGGCGGTCGACGGCCCACAATGCTGCGAGCGTCACTCACCACGTGTAGCGGAACTCACCGCCCGGTGCCGGCCCCCGCCGCGCCCGGCGACGGGACCGGGCCAGCCCGGCCGGCGGCACGTGGGGCGGCGCGACCAGCACAACCCCCGCCCCCAAAGGGCGCCGGGTGGGCCGTGTCGTCCCCTCACCCCCCTGAAGCGACCCGGCCCACCCGGCGCCACCCTCCCGCCGATCGTCACCGGCGGTGATCATCGACGGCGGCGTACTGTTCACCGGCGGCAGCGCGTGGGGAGGGGGCGTGATGACGGACCGGGAACGGACGACCGCGTCGAACGGCGGACGGGTGCTCAGGCCCCGGGACTGGGTGGCGCCGGTGCGGGCGATGACCCGCCGGCTCAACTCCGACACCCCCCAGCAGGCGTCCCCGCCGGCCGGCCCGCAGCGCAGCGCGGTGGTCGACTGCGCCCTCTACGTGGACGGCCGCCGGCAGCCCGGCGACTGGCGGTACGCCGAGGCGCTCGCCGCGGCCCGCCGCGAGGAGCACGGCTTCGTCTGGCTCGGCCTGCACGAGCCGGAGCTGGCCGAGATGACCGCCATCGCCGCCACGTACGGGCTGCACGAACTGGCCGTCGAGGACGCGGTGAAGGCGCAGCAGCGCCCCAAGCTGGAGCAGTTCGGCGAGGTCAGCTTCCTGGTGCTGCGGACCGCCCGGTACTGCGAGCACGCCGAGCTGACCGAGCACTCCGAGGTCGTCGAGACCGGCCAGGTGATGCTCTTCATCGGCCCGAACTTCCTGATCAGCGTGCGGCACGGGGATGCCTGCCGGCTGGCCCCCGTCCGCGCCGACCTGGAGACGAAGCAGGACCTGCTGCTCCAGGGGCCCTGGGCGGTGGCGTACGCGGTCACCGACCGGGTGGTGGACATCTACCTGGAGGTCGCCGACCGGCTGGAGGACGACCTCGACACGCTGGAGGCCGACGTGTTCGACCGCCAGTCCACCGGCCGGATCCAGCGGATCTACCAGATGAAGCGGGAACTGGTGGAGTTCAAGCGGGCGGTCATGCCGTTACAGCGCCCGCTGATGACGCTCACCGCCCAGATGAACCGCGACGTGCCGAAGGAGATCCGCCGCTACTTCCGCGACGTGCAGGACCACCTGAGCCGCACCGTCGAGCAGGTCAACTCCTACGACGACCTGCTCAACTCCATCCTCCAGGCGCGGCTGGCCCAGGTCACGGTCGACCAGAACAACGACATGCGCAAGATCGCGGCGTGGGCCGCCATCGCCGCCGTGTGGACCGCCATCGCCGGCATCTACGGGATGAACTTCGAGGTCATGCCCGAGCTGCGGATGACGTACGGCTATCCGGTCGTGCTCGCCCTGATGCTCGCGATCTCGCTGGCCCTCTACCGCTGGTTCCGCCGCAACGGCTGGCTCTGACGGCCCGGGCCTGACGCGCAGCCGCCGCCGGGCGCGGACCCGGCGCCGTGGCCCCGTCGGGCGCGGAAGCGCCGGCGGTGCGGCAGGGAGCCGCTTCGCCGGCGCTTTCCGGGACCGACAGGGGTGTCAGCGGCGGCCGTTCTTGGCGCCGCCCTTGCCGAGCGCCTCGGTCAGGTCGTCCGCCGGACGGCCCGAGGTGTCCTTGGCGCCCTCGGCCACCGACGGGACCTTGTCCGTCGCGTGGACCGTCGGCTGCTTGCCGGGGGTGGTGGTGGAGGCGCTGTCGCCGCCGGCCACCGCCGAGCTGCCGGCGCCGGTCGGGCCGCCGGCCACGCCCGAACCGCTCGACACCGTCGAGGCGTCGGTCACCGGGGTGCGGATCTCCATGGTCTCCACCTCGTCGCGCATCGGCTCCAGGGTGCGGGTCGGGTCGTACTCGGCCCACTCCTGCTGCTCCCGGCGCCGCCGCATCGCCACCGCGGCGACCCCGGCCACCGCGCCGGCCGCGAGCAGACCGGTCATCATGGACCCGCCCCGCCGGGAGTTCTTCTTCCGGGAAGCCTTCATGTTCTTCGCCTTGACCTTCCTGCCGGCCGCGACCTGCTTGGCTGCCAGGGCCTTCCTGCCGGTGACCGCCTTGCCCGCCGCCTCGGCCTGCGCCTTGCGGACGGCCAGGGCCAGCGGCGCGAGCGCGGCGACCGTGGACGCGAGGCCGCTCGACGCGCGGTCGCGCACGATGACGGCCGTCGGCGCGACGGCGCCCCGGGCCGCCTGGACCCGCGGGGCGACGGTGGCGCCGGCACCCTTCGCGGCGTACGTCGCGGCCTGCCTCAGGTGACCGAGTCCCTGGTTCAGCTCCACCTTGGCCAGCTGCCCCTGGGTCTTACGCCGCCCGATTCCAAACACGGTCCCACCTCCTGGGAGTTGTTCCTTCGTCATCCTCCACCTTCGGATGCCTCCGCACTGCCAGATCGGGCACATGGGAGGATCCGCATGGAACTGACCAACGAGTGAGGAGTACCCGTGGCCGAGGCTGTCTACGCCACCTTGCACACCAACGCTGGCCCGATCCGGCTGGAGCTCTTCCAGAACCACGCCCCGAAGACCGTGAAGAACTTCGTCGAGCTGGCGGAGGGCAACCGCGAATACATCGACCCGCGTACGGGTCAGCCGGGCAGCGGGCCGTACTACGACGGCACGATCTCGCACCGGGTGATCAGCGGCTTCATGATCCAGATGGGCGACCCGACCGGCACCGGGCGCGGTGGCCCGGGCTACAAGTTCGGTGACGAGTTTCACCCGGAGCTGCGCTTCGACCAGCCGTACCTACTGGCGATGGCGAACGCCGGGCCGGGCACCAACGGCTCGCAGTTCTTCATCACCGTGTCGCCGACGCCGCACCTGAACAACCGGCACACCATCTTCGGGAAGGTGGCCGACGAGCAGTCCGTGAAGGTCGTCGACGCGATCGCCAACACCCCGACCGGTCCGAACGACCGGCCGCTGCAGGACGTCGTCATCGAGCGGGTCGAGATCGAGCGGACCGCTGCCTGAGCGGTCCGCGAGGTACCTTTGCCGACATGACTGAGCGCTCCGAGGGCCGGAACCGGTTGGTGGTCCGCGCGATCCGCGACGGCGGGCTGGCGTGGTGAGCGAGTCACCACCCACCACCCCGGTCTGCTACCGGCACCCCGACCGGGAGACGTACGTCCGTTGCACCCGCTGCGACCGGCCGATCTGCCCGGACTGCATGCGGGAGGCGTCGGTCGGGTTCCAGTGCCCGGAGTGCGTGGCGGAGGGACGTCGTAGCGTGCGGCCGGCGCGTACCGCCTTCGGTGGCGGTGCCGCCGGCCGCCACGGCTACGTCACCAAGGCGCTGATCGCGCTCAACGTGCTGATGATGCTGCTCTCCATCGCCTCCGACCGGGGCGGGGACGCGCTGGTCGGAGGCTCCGGCTTCGGCGGTCTGATGGGCGGCAGCACGCCGCTGACCGACTGGGGCTCGGTGCTCGGCGGCGCGATCTTCCCGGACGGCACGGTCGGCGGCATCGCCGAGGGCGAGTGGTACCGCCTGGTCACCGCGATGTTCCTGCACTACGGCGTGGTCCACCTGCTGCTGAACATGTGGGCGCTGTGGGTGCTCGGCCGGTCGCTGGAGGCCAGCCTCGGGCCGCTGCGGTTCCTGACGCTCTACCTGGTCGCCGGGCTGGGCGGGAACGTCGCCGCCTACCTGTTCAGCGCCGAGAACCAACTCACCGCCGGCGCCTCCACGTCGATCTTCGGCCTGTTCGCCGCGCTGGTGGTCATCGAACGGAAGATGGGGCGGGACATCTCCCAGGTGCTCCCCGTCCTGGTGATCAACCTGGTCTTCACGTTCACCGTGCCGGGCATCTCGATCCCCGGGCACCTGGGCGGCCTGGTGATCGGCGCGCTGCTGGCGCTCGTGTTCGCGTACGCCCCGCGGTCGCGCCGGACGCTTGTGCAGTTCGCGGGCGGCGCGTTGATCGTGGTGGCGTTGGTCGGCCTGGCCATGGTCCGTACCGCGGCAATCGTCGGCGGCTGACCCCTCAGCCGGATGCGCGGGCCCGCTCAGTACGGGCGGGCCTCGCGCAGGGCCTCGGCCACCTCGGTGGGATCCGCGCCGAGGTCGTGGCGGCCGAAGAGGTGCAGCGACTCCCCCGCGTCGATCTCCAACAGCTCGCTGGTCAGGCCCCGCCGCGCGCGACGGTCCACGGTCACCTTCTCGACGGCCGACCAGGGCAGCCGCCGGTGTCCCGCGAAGCCCTGGACGACCGTGATCCCGTCCGGGTCGACCGCGAGCCGGACGGGCGCGACCAGGTCGCGCGCGGCCCAGCCGGCGAGCGCGGCGGCCGTGAGCACGGCCAGCGCCATCCGGATCGGGTCGCTCCCGTCGAGGAGCAGGGCCAGCGCGAGCAGTGCGACCGCGCCGGTCAGCTTGAGCGCCGGCAGGGTGGGCGGCACCCGCCACTGCCGGGTCGGGGCCGGGTGTGCAGCCATCCGTTCAGCATGCCAGGGCACCGGGGGAGGACGCCCGGCCCGCCGAGGACGTAGGATCGGGGCCGGCCCAAGTTACCGGGGAGTAGTCATGAGTGACGCAGTCATCGTCGGCGCGGTACGCACCCCGGTGGGGCGGCGCAAGGGCAGCCTGGCCGCCGTGCACCCGGTCGACCTCTCGGCGCACGTGCTGCGTGCCCTCGCCGAGCGCACCGGCATCGATCCGGCGCAGGTCGACGACGTGGTCTGGGGCTGCGTTTCCCAGGTCGGTGACCAGTCGTGGAACGTCGCCCGCAACGGCGTGCTCGCCGCCGGCTGGCCCGAGTCGGTCCCAGGCACCACGCTCGACCGGCAGTGCGGCTCCAGCCAGCAGGCCCTGCACTTCGCCGCCGCCACCGTCCTCTCCGGCCAGGCCGACCTGGTCGTCGCCGGTGGCGTCGAGTCGATGACCCGGGTCGCGATGGGCTCCAGCGTGGCCGGCGGGTCGCCCTTCAGCGACCAGCTGCGCGACCGCTACCGCGGCGTCGAGGGCTTCGCCGACGACGCGCCGCTGCCGTTCAACCAGGGCGTCGGGGCGGAGCTGATCGCCGAGCGCTGGCGCTTCTCCCGCGCGCAGCTTGACGAGTTCGCCCTCGCCAGCCACGAGAAGGCCGCCGCCGCGCAGGACGCCGGCGCCTTCGACGCCGAGATCGCCCCGGTCGCCCTGGCCGACGGCGGCAAGTTCGCCGCCGACGAGGGCATCCGGCGGGACACCTCGCTGGAGAAGCTCGGCGAGCTGGCCACCCCGTTCCGCCCCGACGGCGTCGTCACCGCCGGCTCCGCGTCGCAGATCTCCGACGGCGCGGCGGCGCTCGCCGTCACCACGAGCGAGTGGGCCAGCCGGCACGGCCTGCGCCCGCTGGCCCGCGTGCACACCGCCGTCGTCGCCGCCGACGACCCCGTCACCATGCTCACCGCGCCCATCCCGGCCACCGCGAAGGCGCTGCGCCGCGCCGGGCTGGGCATCGAGGAGATCGGGGTGTACGAGGTGAACGAGGCGTTCGCGCCGGTGCCGCTGGCCTGGCTGGCGGAGACCGAGGCGGACCCGGAGCGGCTCAACCCGCGCGGCGGCGCGATCGCCCTCGGCCACCCGCTCGGCGGATCCGGCGCCCGGATCATGACCACCATGCTCGCCCACATGCGGGACAACGACATCCGCTACGGCCTCCAGACGATGTGCGAGGGCGGCGGCATGGCCAACGCGACAATCGTCGAGCTGCTGTAGGACGCACCGTCGAGCGGCCGTGGGGCAACGGGAAAACCCGTGGTCCCGCGGCACGGGCGGCGGCTAGGTTGCCCGGCGTGACTGAGTTGCCCGGCGTGACTGACGCCAACACGCCGCCCGCCGACCGGGCGACCACGCCGCCCGCCGACCGGGTGACCGCGCCGCCCGCCGACCGGGCGACCACACCACCTGTCGACTGGGCGGACCCGCACTGGCGGGATGCCGCGCTCGGCTGGGTCGGCGACCAGCTCGCCCGGCTCGGGCGGCGGATCGTCGGGCCGGTCGAGCCCCGGGTCCGACCCTGGTCGCTGGTCTGGCGGTTGCCCACCGACGCCGGGGACTTCTGGTTCAAGGCGAACAACCCCGGCACCCGGTACGAGGCGGCGCTGCTGGCCGCGTTGGCCCGGCTCGCCCCCGGCCGGGTGCTCGACCCGGTCGCCGTGGACGCCGAGCGCGGCTGGTCCCTGCTGCCCGACGGCGGCCGGACGTTGCGCGACGCGCTGGGTGGCGACCGGAGCCTGCTGGGCCGCTGGGAACGGGTCCTGCCCGAGTACGCCGACCTGCAGCGCGTGGTCGCGCCCCGGGCCGGCGAACTGCTCGCGCTCGGGGTGCCCGACCACCGGCCGGAGGTGCTGCCGGAGCTGTTCGAGGCGTTGCTGGACGACGAGGAGTCGCTGCTGCTCGGGACGGCGGACGGGCTCACCTCCGAGGCGTACGGGCGGCTGCTCGCCCACCGGTCCGCCTTCGCCGAGGACTGCCGGCGGCTGGCCGCGTCGGGCCTCACGCCGACCGTCCAGCACGACGACCTGCACGACGGCAACGTGTTCGTGGCCGGCGACGGGCACCGCTTCTTCGACTGGGGCGACGCCTCCGTGGCCCACCCGTTCGGCACCCTGCTGGTGACGCTCAACTCGGTCGCGGACGCGTTCGGTCTGCCCGAGGGCGACCCGGCGCTGGCGCGGCTGCGCGACGCCTACCTGGAGCCATGGTCGGACGGGCACGACCGGGCGACACTGCGCGAGGTGGCCCGCCTGGCCGTCCGCGTCACCCGGGTCAGCCGGGCGCTCTCCTGGCGCCGCGCCCTGCGCAGCGCCGACCCGACCCGCGCGGAGTACACGGCCGCGGTGCCCGGCTGGTTGCAGGAGCTGTTCGCGCCGGATCCGGTCTGAGCCGACGCGGACGTCGGCGGCGCGGGTGTCGGTGGCGCGGGTGTCGGACGTGCCGGTGTCGGCGCGACGCCGGCCGACCGGCCCTCCGGCGGCCGGCGCCCAGGCCCGCACGGGCGGTGCGTCGGGTGGCTGTGGTGCGTTGGGGTTGGTCCTGGTGCGTTGCGTGCGTCGTGGTGGGGGTGTGGCCCGCCGTGCCCGGCTCCGGGCGGTCAGGCTTGATCCCTGCGCCGGGCCCTT
>NZ_JBEZEV010000084.1:0-31660 GCF_040649055.1 Micromonospora sp. NPDC049060 | reverse complement strand
CGGCGGGTACGCGCACCCCGCTCGCGCCAGAGCCGCTCCACCTCGTCGAGCACGTCGACCGCACCCGACACCACCACGGCGGTGGGGCCGTTGACGGCCGCGATGCCCGCCCGGTCGGCGAGCCCGGCGATCGACTCCACCACCGCGGCCTCGTCGGCGGCCACGGCCAGCATGCCGCCGCCGGTGGGCAGCGCCTGCATCAACCGACCCCGCGCGGCCACGAGAGCGCACGCGTCCGCCAGGGACAACACGCCCGCGACATGCGCGGCGGTCACCTCGCCGATCGAGTGACCGGCCAGCATGTCGGGCACGACCCCGAACGACTCCACCAGCCGGAACAGCGCCACCTCGACCGCGAACAACCCGGCCTGCGTGAACACCGTCTGATCCAGCAACTCCGCCTCGGCCGAACCCGCCTCGGCGAACAGCACCTCCCGCAACGGACGCGGCAGCAGCGGATCGAGGTGTCCACACACCTCGTCCAGCGCGGCGGCGAACACCGGGAACTCCGCCGACAACTCCCGACCCATGCCGGCGCGCTGCGCGCCCTGACCGGAGAACAGCAACGCGAGCTGGCCGCGCTGGCCGCCCGGGCCGGTGAGCACGCCGGCCGAGGGCTCGCCCGCCGCCACGGCTTCGAGGCCCGCCAGCAGCTCGTCGCGGGTCGCACCGGACACGACCGCCCGGTGCTCCAGCACGGACCGCGACGCCACCGACGACCAGGCCACGTCGAGCGGGCGCGAGGTCCGGGTGCCGCTGAGCCACTGCGCCCAGCGGTCGGCCTGCGCCGACAGTCCGGCCGTGTCCCGGGCCGAGAGCAGCACCGGCAGCACGGACGGCGTCCGCGACGGCTCGCCCTCGACCTCCGGCTCGTCCCCGCCGGTCGGCGCGGACGGCTGCTCCAGGATCAGGTGGACGTTCGTACCGCTGATGCCGAACGACGACACGGCGGCCCGGCGCGGCCGGTCCACGGCCGGCCAGGGGCGCGCCTCGGCCAGCAGGGACACCGCGCCGGCGGTCCAGTCCACGTGGGGGGTCGGCTCGTCGAGGTGCAGGGTCTGCGGGAGCAGGCCGTACCGCATCGCCTGCACCATCTTGATCATGCCGGCGACGCCGGCGGCGGCCTGGCTGTGGCCGATGTTCGACTTGATCGAGCCGAGCAGCAGCGGCCGGTCGGCCGGGCGGCCCTGGCCGTAGGTGGCCAGCAGGGCCTGCGCCTCGATGGGGTCGCCCAGGGTCGTACCCGTGCCGTGCGCCTCGACGGCGTCGACGTCGGCCGTGGTCAGGCGGGCGTTCGCGAGGGCCTGCCGGATCACCCGCTGCTGGGCGGGCCCGTTGGGGGCGGTGAGGCCGTTGGACGCGCCGTCCTGGTTGACGGCGCTGCCGGCGATCACGGCGAGCACCTGGCGGCCCTGCCGCCGGGCGTCGGAGAGCCGTTGGACCAGCAGCACGCCGACGCCCTCCGACCAGCCGGTGCCGTCGGCGTCGGCGGCGAAGGACTTGCAGCGCCCGTCCGGGGCGAGGCCGCCCTGGCGGGAGAACTCGACGAAGGCGCCCGGGGTCACCATGACGGTGACGCCGCCGGCCAGCGCCATGTCGCACTCGCCGCCGCGCAGCGCCTGGGCGGCCAGGTGCACCGCCACCAGCGACGACGAGCAGGCGGTGTCGACCGTCACCGCCGGGCCCTCCAGCCCGAAGGTGTACGACACCCGGCCGGAGATGACGCTGTGCGCGCCGCCCGTGAGCTGGTATCCGGCCAGCTCCGCCGGGGTGTCGGTGGTGCCGTAGCCCGACGGGGAGGCGCCGACGAAGACGCCGGTACGGCTGCCGCGCAGCTCGTCCGGGTCGATGCCGGCCTGCTCGACGGCCTCCCAGGACGCCTCCAGCAGCAGGCGCTGCTGCGGGTCCATGGCGACCGCCTCGCGCGGCGAGATGCCGAAGAAGCCGGGGTCGAACGTGGTGGCGCCGTCGACGAAGCCGCCCTCGCGGGTGTGCGACACGGGTCGCCCGTCGGCGTCGACGGCCAGCAGCCGGCCCATGTCCCAGTTCCGGTCGTCGGGGAAGCCGCTGATCCCGTCGCGTCCGGTGGCGACCAGGTCCCACAGGTCGTCCGGGTTGGCCACGCCGCCCGGGTACCGGCAGCTCATGCCGACGATGACGATCGGGTCGTCGTCCACCGGCCCGGCGGGACCCCAGGTGGTGACGGTGTCGACCTCGTGCAGGCGCAGCGTCGCCGACAGGTGGTCGGCGAGGGCGGCCGGGTTCGGGTAGTCGAAGACCAGGGTGGTGGGCAGGGTGAGCCCGGTGGCGGCGCCGAGCCGGTTGCGCAGCTCGACGGCGGTCAGCGAGTCGAAGCCCAGCTCCTTGAACGCCCGGTTCGCCTTGACCAGCTCGGTGCCGGAGTGGCCGAGCACGGCGGCGGTGTGCGTGCGTACGAGGTCGGTCAGGTGGCGGTCCTGCTCGGCGCGGGGCAGCGTCAGCAGGTGCTGCCGCAGCCCGCCGCCGGCGGTGTCCTCCGGTTCGGCGTCGACGACGCGCAGGGCGTCGCGCGCCTCGGCGATGTCGTCGAGCAGGGGGCGGGCGCGGGCGGCGGCGAACGCCGGGGTGAACAGGGACCAGTCGACGTCCGCCACGGTCACCGACGGCACGGCCCGGCCGACGGCGCTGCGCAGCGCGTACACGGCCTGGGCCGGCGACATGGGGCTGAGGCCGCGCCGGGCCAGCAGTTCCTGGCCCTCGCCGCTGGCCATGCCGCCCTCGGCCCAGGGTCCCCAGGCCACGGCGGTGGCGGCCAGGCCGCGGGCGCGGCGCCGCTCGGCGAGCGCGTCGAGGAAGGCGTTGCCGGCGGCGTACGCGGCCTGTCCGCCGCTGCCCCAGATGCCGGCGATGGAGGAGAAGAGCACGAACGCGTCGAGCGGCCGGTCGCCCAGCAGCTCGTCCAGGTGCACGGCACCGGCGATCTTGCCGTCCAGCACCCCGGCCAGCCCGGCGAGGTCGGTGTCGGCGAGCATGTTCAGCTGGCCCACCCCGGCGGCGTGCACCACCGCAGTCAGCGGCGCCGGGTCGGCGTCGACGTCGCGTAGCAGCGCCTCGACCCGGGCGCGGTCGGCCATGTCGGCGGCGACCAGGGTCACCCGGGCGCCGAGCCCGGTCAGCTCGTCGCGCAGCTCGGCCGCCCCGGGAGCGTGCTCGCCCCGGCGGCTGGTCAGCACGACGTGCGCCGCGCCGTTGGCCGCCGCCCAGCGGGCCACGTGAGCGCCGAGCGCCCCGGTGCCGCCGGTGATCAGCACGGTGCCCGACGGCTGCCAGCGCTCGACCGTGCCCACGGCCGCCGGCGTGGCGCGCACCAGTCGGCGTACGAAGACGCCCGCGGGCCGTACGGCGACCTGGTCCTCGGGACCGCCGCCGGTCAGGACGCCCACCAGGTGGTCCCAGTCGCTCCGGTCGGGCCCGTCCGGCAGGTCGACGAGGCCGCCCCAGAGCTGCGGGTGTTCCAGCCCGGCGACCCGGGCCAGGCCCCACAGGCCGCCCTGGGCGACGCTGCGGACCGGGTCGGCGTCCCCGGTGCCGACCGCGCCCCGGGTGACCGTCCACAGCGGCGCGGCGACGTCGGCGGCGTGCAGGGCCTGCACCAGCGTCATCGTGGCGGCCGTGCCGAGCGGCACCGCCGGCTGGCCGGGGTGCGGTCGGTCCAGCAGGCCGAGCAGGGAGACGATCCCGGTGAACGGGGTGTCCCCCACGGCCTCGGCCACCCGCGCCGTCACCTGGTCGCGCTCCGCCGTCGGGTCCACCGCCAGCCGGGACACCTCGCCGCCGGCGGCGGTCAGCGCCCCCGCGAGCGCCTCGGCCCATTCCGTCGTGGGGGCGTCGCCGGCCGGTTCGACAAGCAGCCAGCGGCCGGACGGGCTGACCGGGGCGGGGGCAGCGGTCCGCTTCCACACCACCCGGTACGACCAGCCGTCGACGACCGCGTCGCGCAGCCGGGCCTTGCGCCAGGACGACAGGACCGGCAGGGCCGGGGCCAGGACGTCCGCCCCGTCGTCGCCGAACTGCGCGGCGAGGGCCGCCACGTCGGAGCGTTCCACCGCCGACCAGAACTCGACGTCCACCACGTCCGGGCTGACCGGGCCGGTGACCGAGACCGGCATCTGCTCGGGCCAGTAGCGCTGCCGCTGGAAGGCGTACGTGGGCAGGGCGACCGGGGTCGCGCCGGCGCCGGCGTAGAGGGCCGGCCAGTCGACGGGCGCCCCGTTGACGTGCAGCTCGGAGAGGGCGGCGAGCAGGGCCCGCGCCTCGGGGCGGTCGGCGCGCAGGACGGGCACGGCGATGACCGGGGTGTCGTCGTCGGCGTCCGCCGGCTCCTGCCCGCTCAGCACGTCCCGGGTCATCGCGGTCAGTACGCTGCGCGGGCCGATCTCCAGGAACGCGTCCACGCCGGCGGCGCGCAGCGCGGCGACCCCGTCGGCGAAACGCACCGCCTGCCGGACGTGGCGCACCCAGTAGTCGGCGGTGCGGATCTCGTCGGCGTCGGCGAGCGCCCCGGTCACGTTCGACACGATCGGCAGCGCCGGCGCGGAGAACTCCAGCCCGGCCAGGACGGCCCGGAACTCGGCGAGCATCGGCTCCATCAGCGGGCTGTGGAACGCGTGGCTGACCGTGAGCCGGCGCGTACGCGCGCCCCGCTCGCGCCAGAGCCGCTCCACCTCGTCCAGGGCCTCGACGGCACCGGAGACGACCACGGAGGTCGGCCCGTTGACCGCCGCGATCCCCACGTCGGCCAGGCCGTCCAGCGTGGCGAGGACGTCGACCTCGGTGGCCGCGACGGCGAGCATCCCACCGCCGACCGGCAGCGCCTGCATCAACCGGCCCCGCGCCGCCACCAGCGCCGCCGCGTCCGCCAGGGACAGCACCCCGGCCACGTGCGCGGCCGTGACCTCGCCGATCGAGTGCCCGCCCACGAAGTCCGGTGTGATCCCGAAGGACTCCACGAGCCGGAACAGCGCCACCTCGACCGCGAACAGCCCGGCCTGGGTGAACGCGGTCTGGTCCAGCAGTTCGGCCTCGGCGGAACCCTCGGGTGCGAACAGCACCTCCTTCAGCGGGCGCGGCAGCAGCGCGTCCAGGTACACGCAGACCTCGTCGAGGGCGGCGGCGAAGACCGGGAACTCGGCGTACAGCTCCCGACCCATGCCGGCGCGCTGCGCGCCCTGGCCGGAGAAGAGCACCGCGAGCGGGCCCCGGTCGGCGGCCTGAGCGGCGACCACCGCGCCGGACGGCTGGCCGGCGGCGAGGGCGCGCAGCCCGGCCAGCAGGTCCTCGCGGTCGGTGGTGGTGAGGACCGCGCGGTGCTCCAGCGCGGAGCGCGACACCACCGACGACCAGCCGACGTCCACCGGCCGGAGGGTCTCGTCGTCGTCCAGCCACCGGGCCCAGCGGCCCGCCTGCGCCCTCAGCGCGGCCTCCGACCGGGCGGACAGCAGCACGGGAATCGCCGGCAGGGCGGGGGCCGGGCCGGTGTCGGCGGGGGCCGCGGCGTCAGCGGCGGGCGGCTCCTCCAGGATGGTGTGCGCGTTCGTGCCGGAGATGCCGAACGACGAGACGGCCGCCCGGCGGGGCCGGTCGGTCACCGGCCACGGTGTCGCCTCGGTCACCAGCGACACCTCGCCGGCCGACCAGTCCACCTTCGGCGTCGGCTCGTCGACGTGCAGGGTGGACGGCACGAGCCCGTGCCGCATCGCCATCACCATCTTGATCACGCCGGCCACGCCCGCAGCGGACTGACTGTGACCGATGTTCGACTTGATCGAGCCGAGCAGCAGCGGCCGGCCGGCGGGCCGGTCCCGCCCGTACGTGGCCAGCAGCGCCTGCGCCTCGATCGGGTCGCCGAGCACGGTGCCGGTGCCGTGCGCCTCGACGGCGTCCACGTCGGCCGTGGTCAGCCGGGCGTTCGCGAGGGCCTGCCGGATGACCCGCTGCTGGGCCGGCCCGTTGGGGGCGGTGAGGCCGTTTGACGCGCCGTCCTGGTTGACGGCGCTGCCGGCGATCACGGCGAGGACGGGGTGCCCCTTGCGTTGGGCGTCCGACAGCCGCTCCACCAGCAGGATGCCGACGCCCTCGGACCAGCCGGTGCCGTCGGCGGCGGCGGCGAACGACTTGCACCGGCCGTCGGGGGCGAGCCCCCGCTGCCGGGAGAAGCCCACGAACGGGGCGGGGGTGGCCATCACGCAGACGCCGCCGGCCAGGGCCAGGTCGAAGTCGCCCTGCCGCAGCGCCTGGCAGGCCAGGTGCAGGGCGACAAGCGACGACGAGCAGGCGGTGTCGACAGTGACGGCGGGGCCCTCCAGGCCGAGGGCGTACGCGATCCGTCCCGAGACGATGCTGGTGGCCGTGCCGGTCAGCAGGTAGCCCTCGTCGGTGCCCTCGACCTCGGTCTGCGGGCCCACGCCGTAGCCGTTGGCGGCGGTCCCGACGAAGACGCCGACCTTCTGCCCGCGCATGGACGCGGGCGCGATCCGGGCCTGCTCGAACGCCTCCCACGACGTCTCCAGCAGCAGCCGCTGCTGCGGGTCCATCGCCACGGCCTCGCGCGGCGAGATGCCGAAGAACTCGGCGTCGAAGTCGGCCGCGTCGTAGAGGAAGCCGCCCTCCCGGGTGGTGGAGTGGCCGGCCCGGTCGGCGTCCGGGTCGTACAGGTTGGCCAGGTCCCAGCCCCGGTCGGTCGGGAAACCGCCGATGGCGTCGCTGCCGGAGGCCACCAGGTCCCAGAGCTGCTCGGGGCTGGCCACGCCGCCCGGGTAGCGGCAGGACATCGCGACGATCGCGATGGGCTCCCGGGCGGCAGCGGTCAGCTGCTGGTTGAGCTGACGGAGGCGGCCCGTCTCCTTGAGCGAGGCGCGAAGCGCCTCGACGACCTTGTCTGCGGACGTAGACATCATGAGCTCCGTACTGGGGACAACGGTCAGGAATCGGTTCCGTCAAGCGCCAGCCTGACGAGGGCGTCGGTGTCGAGGTCGTCGAGGTCCAGGTCCTCGTCGGTGGACTCGTCACCGTCGCCGCCGTCGGCGTCGGCGAGGTTGAGCAGCAGGTCCAGCAGCCCGGCCTCCCGCAGGCGGGTCAGCGGGATCGCCGCGAGCGCCTGCCGGACGGCCGCCTCCGCCGGGTCGCCGCCGTCCGCCTGTGCCCCCTCGGGCAGCAGGCCGTCGAGCAGGTTCTCGGCGAGCACGGCCGGGTTCGGGTAGTCGAAGACGAGGGTCGCTGGCAGCGGCAGGCCGGTGGCCCCGGTCAGCCGGTTGCGCAGCTCGACCGCCGTCAGCGAGTCGAACCCGAGCTCCTTGAAGGCGCGCTGCGGCTTGACCCGGTCCGTGCCCGAGTGGCCGAGCACGGCGGAGGCGTGGGTGCGGACGAGGTCGACCAGGTGCCGGACCCGCTCGGGTCGGGGCAGCGTGAGCAGGTGCTCCCGCAGGGCGTCCACGGCCCCACCGGGCTGCTGCTGCCCGGCCTGGGCGTGCAGCGCCTCGCGGGCCTCGGCGATGTCGTCGAGCAGCGGCCGGGGGCGGGCCGAGGCGTACGCCGGGGCGAAGACCGCCCAGTCGACGTCCACCACGGTCAGCGCCGCCCGGGGCAGGCCCACGGCGTACCGCATGGCGTGCACGGCGTCGGCCGGTGCCATGGCGGTCAGGCCACGCCGGGCCAGCAGCTGCTGGGCCTCGCCGGTGGCCATGCCGCCGTCGGCCCACGGCCCCCAGGCCACGGAAGTCGCCGGCAGGCCCCGCCCGCGACGCTGCTCCGCGAGCGCGTCCAGGAAGGCGTTGCCGGCGGCGTACGCGGACTGCCCGCCGCTGCCCCACACCCCGGCGATGGAGGCGAACAGCACGAACGCGTCCAACGGCCGGTCGCCGAGCAGCGCGTCCAGGTGCACCGCGCCGGCGACCTTGCCGTCGAGCACCCCGGCGAACGCGGCCAGGTCGGTGTCGGCGATCAGGCCCGGCTCGCCGGCGCCCGCCGCGTGGACCACGGCCGTCAACGGCGCGGGGTCCTCGTCCAGCCGGGCCAGCAGTGCCGCCACCTGGTCGCGGTCGGCCACGTCACAGGCCACGACCGACGCCCGTACGCCCCGCGCGGTCAGCTCGTCGCGCAGCTCCGTCGCCCCGGGGGCACGCTCGCCCCGGCGGCTGGTCAGCACGACGTGCGCGGCGCCGTTGGCCGCCGCCCACCGGGCGACGTGGGCGCCCAGGGCGCCGGTGCCGCCGGTGACCAGCACCGTGCCGGACGGCCGCCACCGCTCCGCCGTGTCGGGGGCGGCGGGTGCCGCCCGGACCAGGCGGCGGACGAACACCCCGGAGGGGCGTACGGCCAGCTGGTCCTCGTCGCCGGCGCCGGTCACCACCCGCGCCAGCCGGTCCCACGCCGTCGCGTCGACCTGCTCGGGCAGGTCCACCAGTCCACCCCAGAGCTGGGGGTGTTCCAGGCCCGCCACGAGCCCGAGGCCCCACAGCCCGCTCTGGGCGACGCCGTGCACCGCGTCCCCGTCGCCGGTGCTGACCGCGCCCCGGGTCAGGCACCACAGCCGGGTCGTCGCCCCGGCGTCGTGCAGGGCCTGGAGCAGCAGCAGCGTGGCGGCCGTCCCGACCGGTACGGCCGGGTGGGCGGGGTGCGGCTGGTCGCGGAGGCCGAGCAGGGACAGCACGCCGGTGACGGGCCCGTCGGCCAGCGCGTCGGCCAGCCGGCGGGCGAGTTCCGCCCGGTCGGTGCCGACCGGGTCGACGGTCAGCCGGACCACGTCGGCACCGACCTCGGCGAGGGCCTTGGTGACCGCCTCCGCGCGGGTGCCGTCCGTCAGGTCGTCCTCCGCCGTCACGAGCAGCCACACGCCGGGCCGCGCCGGCTCGGCGGTGATGTCGGTCCGCTTCCAGCCGACCCGGTACGACCACGCGTCCACGACCGCCCGCCGCGTACGCGCCCGGTGCCAGGTCGACAGGACCGGCAGGGCCGGGGTGAGGGCGTCCAGGGCGGCGCCGTCGTCGCCGAACTGCGTGGCGAGGGCGCTCAGGTCGCCCTGCTCGACGGCGGCCCAGAAGTCGGCATCGACACTGTCGGTCGTCCTCGTACGCGGCCGGCTCACCGGCTCCGGCCAGTAGCGCTGGTGCTGGAAGGTGTACGTCGGCAGGTCGACCCGCCGCGGCCCGCTGTCGGTGAACCACTCCTGCCAGGTCACCGGCACGCCGTGCACGTGCAGTTCCGCCAGCGCGCCGAGCAGCGCCTGGGCCTGCGACCGGTCCCGACGCTGGGTGGCGACCGCCAGGACGTCGTCGTCGTCCGGCAGGATGTCCGCCGCCATCGCGGTCAGCACGCTCTGCGGGCCGATCTCCAGGAACGTGTCCACCCCGGCGGCCCGCAGGGCGGTGACCCCGTCGGCGTAGCGGACGGCCTCGCGGACGTGGCGCACCCAGTAGTCGGCCGTGCGGATCTCGTCGGCGTCGGCGAGCGCCCCGGTCACGTTCGACACGACCGGCAGCGCCGGCGCGGCGAACGTCAGCCCGGCCAGGACCGTCCGGAACTCGGCGAGCATCGGCTCCATCAGCGGGCTGTGGAACGCGTGGCTGACGGCGAGCCGGCGCGTGCGTACGCCCCGGTCCCGCCAGTCGCGCTCGATCTCGTCGAGGGCCTCCACCGCGCCGGACACGACGATCGACGTCGGCCCGTTCACCGCCGCGACACCGACCCGGTCGGTCAGGCCGGCGATCGACTCCGTCACCGCGTCCTCGTCGGCGGCCACGGCCAGCATCCCGCCGCCGGCCGGCAGCGCCTGCATCAACCGGCCCCGCGCGGCCACAAGCTGGCACGCGTCGGCCAGGGACAGCACCCCGGCCACGTACGCGGCCGTCACCTCGCCGATCGAGTGGCCGGCGACCATGTCGGGCACGATGCCGAACGACTCCACGAGGCGGAACAGCGCCACCTCGACGGCGAAGAGCCCGGCCTGCGTGAAGACGGTCTGGTCCAGCAGTTCCGCCTCTTCCGTACCCGCCTCGGCGAACAGCACCTCCCGCAGCGCACCCGGCAGCAACGGGTCGAGGTGTCCGCACACCTCGTCCAGGGCGGTGGCGAACACCGGGAACGCCTCGGACAGCTCCCGGCCCATGCCGGCGCGCTGCGCGCCCTGGCCGGAGAACACCAGCGCCAGCTGGCCCCGGGGCCCACCCGGGCCCACGAAGACCCCGCCGGAGGGCTCACCCGCCGCCAGCGCCGCCAGGCCCGCCAGCAGCTCGTCGCGGCCCGTCCCGGCCACCACCGCACGATGTTCCAGCACCGACCGGGACACCACGCTCGACCACGCCACGTCCAGCGGACGTACGCCGCCGTCGGCGGCCAGTGAGCTCGCCCAGCGGCCCGCCTGCGCGGCCAGCGACGCGCCGTCGCGGGCCGACAGCAGCACCGGCACCAGCGGCGGTACGTTCCCGGCGACGATCTCGCCCTCGACCAGCTCGGCCGGCGGCTGCTCGATGATCACGTGCGCGTTCGTGCCGGAGATGCCGAACGACGACACCGCCGCCCGACGCGGCCGGTCCACGGCCGGCCACGGCGTCGCCTCGGTGGTGAGAGCGACCGCCCCGGCCGACCAGTCCACGTGCGGCGACGGCTCGTCCACGTGCAACGTCGACGGGACGACGCCGTGCCGCATCGCCATGACCATCTTGATCACACCAGCCACACCGGCGGCAGCCTGCGTGTGCCCGATGTTCGACTTCACCGACCCCAACAACAGCGGCCGATCCTGCGGACGCTCCTGCCCGTACGTCGCCAACAACGCCTGCGCCTCGATCGGGTCGCCCAACGTCGTGCCCGTGCCGTGCGCCTCCACGGCGTCCACGTCGGCCGGGGTCAGGCGCGCGTTCGCGAGGGCCTGCCGGATCACCCGCTGCTGCGACGGACCGTTCGGGGCCGTCAGGCCGTTGGACGCGCCGTCCTGGTTCACCGCCGTGCCCCGCACGACCGCGTAGATGCGCCGGCCCTCGCGCTGGGCGTCAGAGAGGCGCTGCACCAGCAGCACGCCGACTCCCTCCGACCAGCCGGTGCCGTCGGCCGACGCGGCGAACGACCTGCACCGGCCGTCGGCCGACAGGCCCCGCTGCCGGGAGAACTCGATGAACGTGCCCGGCGTCGCCATCACCGTCACACCACCGGCCAGCGCCAGATCGCACTCACCCGAGCGCAACGCCTGCACCGCCAGGTGCAGCGCCACGAGGCTCGACGAGCACGCCGTGTCGACGCTGACCGCCGGGCCCTCCAGCCCGAACGTGTACGCCACCCGACCCGACAGCACGCTGCCCGAGTTGCCGGTGCCGACGTAGCCCTCGACCTCGCCGGCCAGCTCCATCAGCCGGTTCGCGTAGTCGTGGTACATGACGCCGGCGAAGACGCCGGTCCGGCTGCCCCGCAACCGCTGCGGGTCCAGCCCCGCCGACTCGAACGTCTCCCACGACGCCTCCAGCAGCAACCGCTGCTGCGGGTCCATGGCGAGGGCCTCGCGGGGCGAGATGCCGAAGAACGCGGGGTCGAACGCGCCGGCGTCGTACAGGAAACCGCCGTGCCGGGTGTACGACGTCCCGGGGTGGTCCGGATCGGGGTGGAAGAGCGTGTCGAGGTCCCAGCCGCGGTCGGCCGGGAACTCGCCGATGCCCTCCCCGCCGGTGCTGACCAGCTTCCACAGCTGCTCGGGTGACTGGACGCCGCCGGGGTAGCGGCAGGCCATGCCCACGATCGCGATCGGCTCGTCGGCGTCGCCGCCGGCCGGCTCGTCGGAGACGACGGCGGCGAGCCGTTCGCCGACCAGTTCCGCGTACACGTGGGCGGTCAGGGCCTGCGGGGTCGGGTAGTCGAACACCAGGGTCGAGGCCAGCCGCAGGCCGGTCGCGCCGTTGACCCGGTTGCGCAGCTCGACGGCGGTCAGCGAGTCGAAGCCCAGCTCCCGGAACGCCCGGTCCGCCGGCACCGCCTCGGCGCCGCCGTGCCCCAGCACCTGCGCGACGAGACCCCGCACCAGCTGGTCCACCTCGGTGAGGCCGTTCTCCTCGCTGAGCCTGGCGAGCCGGTCGGCCCAGCCGTCACCGCCCTTGCCCGCCTGGCGGCGGGTGTTCGCCGTGCCGATGAGGACCCGCAGCATCGGCGGCACCATCCCGCCGGAGGCCGCCGAGCGCAGCGCGGGCACGTCGATCACGGCCGGCACCAGGGCCGGCCGGCCGGCGCCCAGGGCAGCGTCGAACAGCTCCAGACCGGTCCGGGCGTTCATGCCCCGGAGGCCGGCGCGCGCCGAGCGGGCCCGCTCGACGCCACCGATCGACGCGGCCATGCCGGCGGTGTCCCACATGCCCCACGCCAGGCTGACCGCGGGCAGGCCCGACTTGCGCCGCCACACCGCCAGCCCGTCCAGGAACGCGTTGGCCGCCGCGTACGCCGACTGCCCCGGCGAACCCAGCACCCCCGCCACCGACGAGAACACCACGAACAGGTCCAGATCCGGCGCGAGGGACGCCGTCGCCTCGTGCAGGAACCAACCCGCCGACACCTTCGGCGCCAACACCCCGGCCAGCCGCTCCGCCGTCAGCCCCTCCACGACACCGTCGTCCAGGACACCGGCAGTGTGCACCACACCCGCCAGGCGACCCTCGGCGCCGATCTCCGCCACCAGGCCGAACACCTGGTCCCGGTCCGTCACGTCACAGGCGACGATCCGCACGTCGGCGCCCAGCGCGGTCAACCGCCCGGCCAGCTCGCCGGCACCCTCGGCCTCCGGGCCGCGCCGCGACACGAGCACCAGCGAGCGCACGCCGTGCACCGACACCAGGTGCTCCGCGACCAGCGCACCGAGCGCACCCGTACCGCCGGTCACCAGCACCACGCCGTCACCGACGGCCGGTGCCTGCGCCGACGCCGGGACCACCGCACGGACCAGGCGCGGCACGAAGACCTCGCCGCCACGGACGGCCACCTGGCCGCCGGTCGGGTCCGCCGCGTAGCGGGTCAGGGTGCCCAGCACGCCGGGGTTCACGCCACGGTCCACGTCGGCCAGGACGATGCGGCCCGGGTGCTCGGACTGCGCCGAGCGCAGCAGACCCCACACCGCCGCGGCGGCCGGATCCGTCACCTGGTCCTCGTCGCCGACGGACACGGCACGTCGGGTGACCACCACCAGTTTCGACTCCGCCAGGACGTCGGCGGCCAGCCACGCCTGCACGAGGCCCAGCACGTCCGCCGTCATGGCCCGGGCCCGCTGCGCCGTGTCGACGTCGCCGGCGTCCGGCCCGGTCGGCGTGAACAGCAGTCGGCGCGGCGGTGTGGTGCCGGTGTCGATCGCGGCCAGCAGCTGCCTGATCGTCTCGGCGGAGGGACCGCCGGGATCGCCCGGCAGGGCCGGACCGCCCAGCACCGCCCAACCCGAGACGTCGTCGACCGGTTCGGTCTCCTCCGCCTGCCAGACCACCTCGAACATCGACCGGGACGCCACACCCGCCGTGGCCGTGCCAGCCAGCTCACGCAGGACGAGGGAGTCCACCGACACCACCGGCGCGCCCACCTCGTCGCACGCCACCAGCCGCACGCCGGCGCCGCTGCGGGACAACCGGACCCGCAGCACCGTGGCACCGGCGGCGTGCACCTGCACGCCCTCGAACGCGAACGGAACCCGTGGCCCGCCCGGCTCCTCGCCCAGCAGCAGGGCGACCGGGTGCAGGGCCGCGTCCAGCAGCGCCGGGTGCACCCCGAACCGGTCGATGCCCGCCACCGCGTCGTCCGGCAGGACCACCTCGGCGAACACCTCGCCGTCGCCCACCCACGCGCGTCGCAGACCCTGGAACACCGGCCCGTACGCCAGGCCGCGCGCGACGAGCGCCGGGTACCAGCCCGCCAGGTCGACCTCGGTCGCGCCGACCGGCGGCCAGGTGCCCGTCCTCGGCTCGTCCGCCGTCGCCGGCTCCAGCACACCCTCGGCGTGCTGGAGCCAGCCCGCCTCGGGGTCGTCGTCGGGGCGCGAGTAGACGGCGACGGGACGCTGCGACGCCTCGCCCGCCGACACCCGGACCTGGATCCGCACGGCGCCCGCGTCGGGAAGCACCAGCGGCGTCAGCACCGCCAGGTCACGCAGCCGGGACACGCCCGCCTCGTCGCCCGCGCGCACGGCCAGTTCCACCAGCGCCGTGCCGGGGACCAGCGGCACGCCCGAGACCACGTGGTCGGCCAGCCAGGGGTGGGTGGCCAGCGACAGCCGGCCGGTCAGCACCACCTCGTCGTCGCCGGCGAGGTCGACCGCCGCGCCGAGCAGGCCGTGCCCCGCCACACCGAGGCCCGCGCCGCTGACGTCACCGGCCCGCAGCCGCCCCACCGCCGGCCAGAACCGCTGCCGCTGGAACGGGTACGTCGGCAGGTCCACCGGGCGGGTCGCGGTGCCCGGCAGGAGGTCGGTCCAGGTGACCGGCGCGCCGTGCACGTGCAGCTCCGCCAGCGCGTTCATCAGCGACACAGGTTCCGGGCGGCCCGGGCGCAGGCTCGCCACGACGGCCGCCGGGAGGGTTTCGCCGTCGTCGGGCAGGCAGCCGCGCACCATGCCGGCGAGCACCGCGTCGGGGCCCAGTTCGAGGAAGACCCGGACGTTGCGCGTACGCAGGCTGGCGACCCCGTCGGCAAACCGGACGGTCTCGCGCACGTGCCGGACCCAGTAGTCGGGGGTGCCGATCTCGTCGGGGTCGGCGATCTCGCCCGTCAGGTTCGACACGATCGGCAGGGCCGGCCAGTGGAACGTCAGGGTGTCGAGCACCTGCCGGAACTCGCGCAGCATCGGCTCCATCAGCGGGCTGTGGAAGGCGTGGCTGACGTTCAGCCGGCGGGTGCGTACGCCCCGGTCCTGCCAGGTCCGCTCCACCTCGTCGAGGGCCCCGACCTCGCCGGAGACCACCACGGCGGTCGGGGCGTTCACCGCCGCGACGCCGAGCCGGTCGGTGAGCCCGGCCAACGACTCCACGACGGCCTGTTCATCGGTGCCGACCGCGAGCATCCCGCCGCCCTGCGGCAGGGCCTGCATGAGCCGGCCACGGGCCCCGACCAGCGCGCAGGCGTCGGCGAGGCTGAACAGGCCGGCGACGTGGGCGGCGGCCACCTCGCCGATCGAGTGCCCGGCCACCAGGTCCGCCCGGACGCCGAACGACTCGACCAGCCGGAACAGGGCCACCTCGACGGCGAACAGCCCGGCCTGGGTGAAGACGGTCTGGTCCAGCAGCTCCGCCTCCGGCGTGCCCGCCTCGGCGAACAGCACCTCGCGCAGCGGACGGGGCAGGTGCTGATCCAGGTGCCCGCACACCTCGTCGAGGGCGGCGGCGAAGGCCGGGTGGGCGTCGTACAGCTCGCGCCCCATGCCGGGACGCTGGGCGCCCTGGCCGGAGAAGAGGATCGCGGTGCGTCCGCCGCGGGCCACGCCGTGGACGACGGCGGCCGAGGGCTGCTCGTCGGCCACCGCGTCGAGGGCGGTGAGCAGGTCCTCGCGCTCCCGGGCCAGCAGCACCACGCGGTGTTCGAAGGCCGTGCGGCGGGTGGCGAGCGCGTGGGCGACGTCGGCGAGCGTCAGGTCCGGTTCGTCGTCCAGCAGGCCCCGCAGCCGGCGTGCCTGCTCGCGCAGGGCGGCGTCGTCGCGGGCCGACAGGACGCACGCGACGAGGTCGACGTGGGACGTCGCGGGCGGCCCGACGGGCGGCGGGACGAACTCCGGCGCCTGCTCGATGATCGTGTGCGCGTTGGTGCCGCTGATGCCGAACGACGACACGGCGGCCCGGCGCGGCCGGTCGACGGCCGGCCACGACCGGGCACCGGTGAGCAGGGCCACCGACCCGGCGGTCCAGTCGATGTGCGGCGACGGCTCGTCGGCGTGCAGGGTCGGCGGCAGCATCCCGTGCCGCATCGCCAGCACCATCTTGATCACCCCGGCGACGCCCGCCGCCGCCTGGGCGTGACCGATGTTCGACTTGATCGAACCGAGCCACAGCGGCCGGTCCTGCGGCCGGTCCTGCCCGTACGTGGCCAGGAGGGCCTGCGCCTCGATCGGGTCGCCCAGCGCGGTGCCCGTGCCGTGCGCCTCGACGGCGTCGACGTCGCCCGGGGTCAGCCGGGCGTTCGCCAGCGCCTGCCGGATGACCCGCTGCTGCGCGGGACCGTTCGGCGCGGTCAGGCCGCTGCTGGCCCCGTCCTGGTTCACCGCGCTGCCCCGCACGACGGCGAGGACGCGGTGACCGTTGCGCTGCGCGTCGGAGAGGCGCTCCAGCAGGAGCATGCCGACGCCCTCGGCGAAGCCGGTGCCGTCGGCACCCGCGCCGAAGGCCTTGCACCGACCGTCGGGCGACAGGCCGCGCTGCCGGGAGAACTCGGTGAGCATGCCGGGGGTGGACATCACGCTCACCCCGCCGGCGAGCGCGAGCCGGCACTCGTCCTGCCGCAGCGCCTGGGTGGCCAGGTGCAGCGCGACAAGCGACGACGAGCAGGCGGTGTCGACGGTGACCGCGGGACCTTCGAGGCCGAACAGGTAGGAGATGCGTCCCGAGGCGACGCTTCCCGCGCTGCCGTTGCCGACGTAGCCGTCCACCTCGTCGGTCGTTCCGGCGGCCTGGGAGGCGTAGTCGTGGTAGATGAGCCCGACGTAGACGCCGGTGCTGCTGCCCCGCGCCGAGTGCGGGTCGATCCCCGCCCGTTCGAAGGCCTCCCAGGACGTCTCCAGCAGCAACCGCTGCTGCGGGTCCATGGCCAGCGCCTCCCGGGGCGAGATCCCGAAGAAGGCGGCGTCGAACTGGGCGGCGTCGTGCAGGAAGCCGCCCTGGCGGGGCACGGACGTGTCGTCCCCGCCGCTGGCCCTCAGGTCGTCCAGGTCCCAGCCCCGGTCGGTGGGGAACGGCGAGATGACGTCGGCGCCGGCGGTGACCACCTGCCAGAGCTGCTCGGGGGTCTGCACCTCGCCGGGGAAGCGGCAGGCCATGCCGATGATGGCGATCGGCTCGTCGAGCGCGGCGGCCGTACCGACCGCGGCCGGGCGGACGGCGTCCGAACCGCCGCCCAGTTCCCGGTCGAGGAAGTCGGCGAGCACCGCGGGGGCCGGGTGGTCGAACGCCACGGTCGCGGGCAGCCGCAGCCCGGTCGCGGCGGAGAGCCGGTTGCGCAGTTCGACGGAGGTGAGCGAGTCGAAGCCCAACTCCTTGAAGGCGCGGTGGGGGTCGACGTTCTCCGCGGAGCGGTGCCCGAGCACGCTGGCGACGTTCGTGGCCACCAGGTCGATCAGGTGGTTGCGCCGCTCGGCCGGGCTGAGCATCGCCAGGCGGTCCCGCACCGACGCGGTGTCGGCCGTGCCCCGACCCACCGCGCGGCGAGCCGGAGCGGAGGTGCGGACCAGGTCACGCAGCAGGCTGGGCACGGTGCCGCCGGCCGGGCGCGCGCTCGCCGGCGGCAGGTTCATGAGTACGAGGTGGGCGCTGCCGCGCTGCCGTGCCGCCTCGAAGAGCGCGACGCCCTGCTGGTCGGTCAGCGGGGCGCTGGTGGCGCGGATCGCCTTGCGGTGGTCGTTGCCGTGCAGGTGCGCGGTCATCGCGCTGCTGGTGGCCCACAGTCCCCAGGCGAGGCTGGTGGCGGGCAGGCCCTGCTGGCGGCGGTGCTGCGCGAGGGCGTCGAGGAACGCGTTCGCCGCCGCGTAGTTGCCCTGCCCCGGCGAGCCGAGGGTGGCCGCCACGGAGGAGAACAGCACGAACGCCGACAGGTCCAGGTGCGCGGTCGCCTCGTGCAACGCCCAGCCGGCGTCCACCTTCGGCGCCAACACCGTACGCAGGGCGGACTCGTCCAACGAACCGATGGTCGCGTCGGCGATCACGCCTGCGGTGTGCACCACCGCAGTCAGCGGGTGCGCCGGGTCCACCAGTTCCAGCAGCCGGGTCACCTGCCGGGGGTCTGTCACGTCGGCGGTGCCGGCGGTGACCCGGGCACCGGCCCGGGTGAGCTCCTCGACCAGGTCCTGGTACTGCTCGGGGCCACGGCGCGAGGCCAGCAGCAGGTGCCGCGCCTGACCGGTGGCGACGAGGTGCCGGGCGAACACCCGGGAGAGGGCGCCTCCCGCGCCGGTGAGCAGCACGGTGCCGTCGGGGTCGGCGGGCGCGGGCACCCGCAGGACGACCTTGCCGATGTGGCGGGCCTGGCTGATGTGCCGCAGCGCCTGCCGGGCCTGACGCACGTCCCACGCCCGTACGGGCAGCGGACGCAGCGCGCCCCGCTGGAACAGGTCGAGGATCTCGGTCAGCATCTCGCCGATCCGCGGGTGTCCGGCCTCGTTCAGGTCGAACGCGCGGTAGCTGACGCCGGGGTGTTCGATGGCGACCGTCTCCGGGTCGCGCACGTCGGCCTTGCCCATCTCCACGAACCGGCCACCGCGCGGCAGCAGCCGCAGCGACGCGTCGACGAACTCACCGGCCAGGGCGTCGAGCACCACGTCGACCCCGGCGCCACCCGTGGCCGCGCCGAAGGTCTGCTCGAACTCCGTGGTCCGCGACGACGCGATCCGCTCCCCGGCCGCCCCCAGGCCCCGCAGCACGTCCCACTTGCCGGGGCTGGCGGTGGCGTACACCGTCGCGCCCCAGTGCCGGGCGAGCTGGATGGCGGCCATCCCGACGCCACCGGCGCCGTTGTGGATCAGCACCGACTCGCCCGCCCGCAGGCCGGCCAGGTCGCGCAGCGCGTAGTACGCGGTCAGGAACACCACCGGCACCGACGCGGCCTGCGTGAAGGACCAGCCGTCGGGGATCTTCGCGACGAGGTCGCGGGCGGCGACCACCTCGGGGGCGAAGGCCGGCTCGAACATGCCGAGCACCCGGTCGCCGGGCGCCAGGTCGGTCACGCCGGGGCCGACCTCGACCACGACGCCCGCACCCTCGCTGCCCATCACCGCCGCCGGATCCGGATACATGCCCAGGCCGATCAGCACGTCCCGGAAGTTCACCCCGGCCGCGCGCACCGCGACGCGCACCTGCCCGGCGTCCAGGGCGACGGGCGTGGCGGGCACCATGCCGATCCCGTCGAGGGTGCCGGGGCTCACCGCGCCGACCTGCCACAGCCCGGCCGGCGCGACGAGTTCCTCGGCGGCCGGACCAACGGGCCGGCCCAGGCGCGGGGTGCGCACCTCGTCGCCGCGTACGGCCACCTGGCCGCCGGTGGCCGACGGGTCCTCGGCCACCGCGGCCAGCACCGCGAGGACAGCCGGGGTGAGCGCGCCGTCGACGTCGGCGAGGACGATCCGGCCCGGGTGCTCCGACTGCGCCGAGCGCAGCAGGCCCCAGACCGTCGCGCCGGCCAGGTCACGCAGCGCGTCGGCCGGTGCGGCGAGCACCGCGCCGCGGGTCAGGACCACCAGCTTCGTGTCGGCCAGGGCCTCGGCGGCCAGCCAGGAGCGCAGCACGTCCAGCACCTGGGCGGTGACCGTGCCCACCAGGTCGGGCAGTCCGGAATCCGGCGTGTCCGCCCGGACCGGGAGCACCAGCGCGCGGGGCGCCTCGACCATGCCGCCGGAGATCGCCGTGACCAGGTCGTCGACGGTCGGGAACGCCGGCGTGGACAGGTCCGCCGGCACCTCGGTGTCGCCGAGCAGCATCCAGCCGGTGACGTCGCGCGCCGGCGTGACCCGCTCGGGCTGCCACGTCACCTCGAACAGCGCCCGCTCGGCGGGGTCCTGGCCGGCGGACGCGGTCATCTCCCGCAACGCGAGCGCGTCCACCGACACCACGGGCGCGCCCGACTCGTCGCCGGCCACCAGCCGCACCCGGGAACCCGTCCGGGTCAACCGCACCCGCAGTACCCGGGCCCCGGAGGCGTGCACCTGCACGCCCTCGAAGGCGAAGGGCACCCGCGGCCCGCCGGAGCGGTCCGCCAGCAGCAGCCCCACGGGGTGCAGTGCGGCGTCCAGCAGCGCCGGGTGCACGGCGAACCGGTCGGTGTCGACGGTCGCCTCGTCCGGCAACGCCACCTCGGCGTACGCGTGGTCGCCAGCGGCCCACAGCCGGCGCAGCCCCTGGAACGACGGGCCGTAGGTCAGGCCCCGCTCCGCCAGCGCCGGATACCAGCCGGCGAGATCCACCTCGGGCACCCCGGCGGGCGGCCAGGCGCCCACCTCCGGCTCGTCGGCTGCGGGCTCCAGCACACCGTCGGCGTGCCGCGTCCAGTCGGCCTCCGGGTCGCCGTCGGGCTGCGAGTGGACCGCCACCGACCGGACGCCGGAGCTGTCGGCCGCGCCGACGCGTACCTGCACGCGGACGGCACCGGCGGCGGGCAGCACGAGCGGCGCCGCCACCGTCAGCTCGCGTACCCGCGACGCGCCCATCTCGTCGCCGGCGCGCACCACCAGCTCCACCAGCGCGGTGCCCGGCGCCAGCACCGCACCGCCGACCACGTGGTCGGCCAGCCACGGGTGCGTCGACACCGACAGCCGGCCGGTCAGCACGACCTCGTCGTCACCGGCGAGGCGCACCGCCGCGCCGAGCAGCGGATGTCCCGCCGCCCCCAGGCCCGCGCCCGACACGTCGCCGCCGGCGGAGTGGTCCACCGCCGGCCAGAACCGCTCCCGCTGGAAGGCGTACGTCGGCAGGTCGACGCCGGTGGCGCCGGAGCCGGCGAACACCGCCGCCCAGTCGACGGGCACCCCGGCGACGTGCAGGTCACCGAGCCCGGTCAGGAGCTGGTGCGGCCCGTTCTCGTCGCGGCGCAGCGAACCGACCACGACGCCCCCGTCGACGGCGCCGGTGGCCTTCTCCAGCGCGTCCTGCACCACCACCTTCAGCACGGGGTGCGGGCTGACCTCGACGAAGACCCGGAAGCCCTGGTCGATCAGCTCGTCCAGCACCGGCGCGAGCCGGACCGGTTCCCGCAGGTTGCGGTACCAGTAGCCCGCGTCGAGCTCGGCGGTGTCGATGGGCTCACCGGTGACCGTCGAGTGGAAGGCCACCCCGGTCGAGCGGGAGTCGACCGTGCCGAGCGCCGCCACCAGGTCGTCGCGTACGGCGTCGACGTGGTCGCAGTGTGAGGCGTAGTCGACGGCGATCGCGCGGGCCCGGATGTCCCGCTCGGCGCAGTGCGCGAGCAGTTCGGCGACCGACGCCGCGTCACCGGAGACCACGGTCGCGGCGGCGCCGTTGAGGGCGGCCACGGAGAGGGTGCCCCGCCACCGCGCGATGAGCTGCTCGGTGTCGGCGGCCGGCAGCGGGACGGAGACCATGCCGCCCCGGCCCGAGATGGCCAGCAGGCCACGGCTGCGCGCCACGACGAGCCGTACCGCGTCGGCGAGGGTCAGCGCGCCGGCCGCGCAGGCCGCGGCGATCTCACCCTGCGAGTGCCCGACGACGGCGGCCGGCACGACGCCGCACGAGCGCCAGAGCTGGGCGAGGGACACCATGACGGAGAAGAGCACCGGCTGGACCACGTCCACCCGGTCCAGGGGCGGGGCGCCGGGCGCCTCCCGGAGCACGTCGGTGAGGGACCAGTCCACCAGCCGGGACAGCTCCTCGGCGCACTCCCCCATCCGCTGCCGGAAGACCGGCGAGGTCTCCAGCAGGTCGAGGGCCATTCCCTTCCACTGGGAGCCCTGGCCGGGGAAGACGAAGACGACCTTCGACGCCGTGTCCGCGCCGGCCGGCGTGCCGTCGGCGGAGGCGAGGGCGGCCAGTCGGGCGGCCGCGTCGTCCCGGTCGGCGGCCACGACGACCGCCCGGTACGGGTGGTGGGCCCGCTGGGCGGCCAGGGAGAACCCGAGGTGCCGCAGGTCCATCTCGGCGTCGCCGGCCAGCCGTTCGCCGATCCGGGCGGCCTGCGCCCCGAGCGCGCGGGGGCTGCGGCCGGAGACCAGCAGGGGTACGGCGGCGGGGCCGACCAGGCCGGGGAGGTCCCCCGCCGGCGGGGTCGTCGCCGGGGCCGGCTCGTCGGGCGCCTGCTCGATGATGGTGTGCGCGTTGGTGCCGCTGATACCGAACGACGACACGGCGGCCCGGCGCGGCCGCTGCACCGCCGGCCACGGCCGGGCCTCGGTGAGCAGGGCGACCGCCCCGGCGCTCCAGTCGACGTGGGGCGACGGCTCGTCCACGTGCAGGGTCGGCGGCAGCACGCCGTGCCGCATCGCCAGCACCATCTTGATCACGCCGGCCACCCCGGCCGCGGCCTGGGAGTGGCCGATGTTCGACTTGATCGAGCCGAGCCAGAGCGGCTCGGCGTCGGCGCGGTCCTGCCCGTAGGTGGCCAGCACCGCCTGCGCCTCGATCGGGTCGCCGAGGACGGTGCCGGTGCCGTGCGCCTCGACGGCGTCCACGTCGGCCGGGTTCAGCCGCGCGTTCTCCAGGGCCTGCCGGATCACCCGCTGCTGCGACGGGCCGTTCGGGGCGGTCAGCCCGTTGGACGCGCCGTCCTGGTTGATCGCGGAGCCGCGCAGTACGGCGAGCACCCGGTGCCCGTTGCGCCGGGCGTCGGAGAGGCGCTCCACGAGCAGCATGCCCACGCCCTCGGACCAGCCGGTGCCGTCGGCGCCGGCGGCGAACGCCTTGCACCGCCCGTCCGGGGCCAGGCCGCCCTGCCGGGAGAACTCGGAGAACATGCCGGGCTGCGCCATCAGCGCCACCCCGCCGGCCAGGGCCATGTCGCACTCGCCGCCGCGCAGCGCCTGGGCGGCGAGGTGCAGCGCCACCAGCGACGAGGAGCAGGCGGTGTCGACGGTGACCGCCGGGCCTTCGAGGCCGAACATGTAGGCGACCCGGCCGGAGGCGACGCTGCCCGCCGTCCCGGTGAGCAGGTGCCCTTCGAGGCCGTCCAGGTCGTCGCGTCCGCTGGTGGCGTAGCCGGAGGAGGCGGCCCCGATGAAGACACCGGTGGCGGTGCCGCCGAGGGCGGCGGGGTCGATGCGGGCGTACTCGAAGCTTTCCCAGGCGGTCTCCAGCAGCAGCCGCTGCTGCGGGTCCATGGCGAGGGCCTCGCGGGGGCTGATGTTGAAGAAGCCGGCGTCGAAGTCGGCCGCGTCGTAGAGGAAGCCGCCCTGGTCGGTGACGGTGCCGCCGGCCTGGTCGCCGTCGGTGCCGTACAGCCGGTCGAGGTCCCAGCCGCGGTCGGTGGGGAAGCCGCCGATGGCGTCGGACCCGGAGGTGACGAGCTGCCACAGCTGCTCGGGGGTGGCGACGCCGCCCGGGTAGCGGCAGGCCATGCCGATGATGGCGATCGGCTCGTCGGCGTCGGCGGTGACGACCGTACGGACGGTGGTGCCGGCGCCGGTGGCCCGGCCGAGCTGCGCGAACAGGTGCTCGGCGAGCCGGGCCGGGGTGGGGTGGTCGAAGGCCAGCGTGGCGGTCAGGCGCAGCCCGGTGGCGGCGCCCAGCCGGTTGCGCAGCTCCACCGAGGTCAGCGAGTCGAAGCCCAGGTCCTTGAAGGCGCGGGCGGCGGGGACCGCCTGTGCCGAGGCGTGCCCCAGCACCGTGGCGGCCTGGCCGCAGACGAGGTCGACGAGCGCCTGGCGGGCGTCCGCCTCGGACAGGCCGTCGAGCCGCTCACGCCACGACGCCCCGGCGCTCGGCCGGTCGGTGGCGGTGCGGCGTCGGCCACCGCCGCGCAGCAGGTGCCGCATCAGCGGCGGTACGCCGCTCGCCTCGCCGGTGACGTGGAGGCGGGCCGCGACGACGACCGGTTGCACCGCCGGCAGGGCGGCGTCGAAGAGTTCGGCGCCCTCGGCCGGGGAGAGCCGGCTCATCCCGACCCGCCGCAGCCGCTGCTGGTCGTCGCCGTCGAGGTGCGCGGTCATCGTGCTGTCGGTGGCCCACATGCCCCAGGCGAGGCTGGTGGCGGGCAGTCCCTGCTGCCGGCGGTGCTGCGCGAGGGCGTCGAGGAACGCGTTCGCGGCGGCGTAGTTGCCCTGCCCCGGGGAGCCGAGGGTGGCCGCCACGGAGGAGAACAGCACGAACGCCGACAGGTCCAGGTGCGCGGTCGCCTCGTGCAATGCCCAGCCGGCGTCCACCTTCGGCGCCAGCACCGTACGCAGGGCGGACTCGTCCAACGAACCGATTGTCGCGTCGGCGATCACGCCTGCGGTGTGCACCACCGCCGTCAACGGGTGCGCCGGGTCGATCCCGGCGAGCAGCTCGGTGACCTGCGCGGGGTCGCTGACGTCGACGGCCACGGCGGTGACGTCGGCGCCCGCGTCGGTCAGCTCCCGGACCAGGGTGGCGTACGCGTCGTCCCGGCCGGGTGCGCGGCGTGAGGCCAGCAGCAGGCGGCGGGCCTGGCCGGTGGCGACGAGGTGCCGCGCGAGTACGCCGGCCAGGGTCCCGGCCGCGCCGGTGAGCAGCACGGTGCCGTCGGGGTCGGCGGGCGCGGGGATGCGCAGCACCACCTTGCCGATGTGGCGGGCCTGGCTGACGTGCCGCAGCGCCTGCCGGGCCTGACGCACGTCCCACGCCCGTACGGGCAGCGGGCGCAGCGCGCCCCGCGCGAAGAGGTCGAGGATCTCGGTGAGCATCTCGCCGATGCGGGTGCTGCCCGCCTCGTTGAGGTCGAACGCGCGGTACGTCACGCCCGGGTGTTCGGCGGCGACCGTCTCCGGGTCGCGCACGTCGGCCTTGCCCATCTCCACGAACCGGCCACCGCGCGGCAGCAGCCGCAGCGACGCGTCGACGAACTCACCGGCCAACGCGTCGAGCACCACGTCCACCCCGGCACCGCCGGTGGCCGCGCCGAAGACCTGCTCGAACTCCGTGGTCCGCGACGACGCGATCCGCTCCCCCGCCACCCCCAGGCCCCGCAGCACACCCCACTTGCCGGGGCTCGCCGTCGCGTGGACGGTGGCGCCGAGGTGGTGGGCGAGCTGGATGGCGGCCATGCCGACGCCACCGGCGCCGTTGTGGATCAGCACCGACTCGCCGGACCGCAGCCCGGCCAGGTCGCGCAGCGCGTAGTACGCGGTCAGGAAGACCAGGGGGACGGACGCCGCCTGGGTGAAGGACCAGCCGGCGGGCATCTTGGCGATGCGCTGGCGGTGGGCGACCGCCTGCGGGCTGAACCCGAGCTCGAACATGCCCATCACCCGGTCGCCGGGCGCCAGGTCGGTCACGCCGGGGCCGACCTCGACCACGACGCCCGCACCCTCGCTGCCCATCACCGCCGCCGGATCCGGATACATGCCCAGGCCGATCAGCACGTCCCGGAAGTTCACCCCGGCCGCACGCACCGCGACGCGCACCTGCCCGGCGTCCAGGGCGACGGGCGTGGCCGGCACCGGCCCGATCCCGTCCAGGGTGCCGGGAGTGACGGGGGCGAGGTGCCACGGCCCGGACGGCGGGGTCAGCTCGTCGCCCACCGGCCGCGCCAGCCTCGGCACGAGGGTGCGCTCGCCGCGCACCGCGAGCTGGCCGCCGGAGACAGACGGGTCGACGGCGGCGCCGGCCAGCACGGCGAGGGTCGCGGGGGTCAGTTCGCCCTCGACGTCGGCGAGGACGATCCGCCCCGGGTGCTCCGACTGCGCCGAGCGCAGCAGGCCCCAGACGGCGGCGGCGGCCAGGTCGGTGACCTGGTCGTCGTCCCCGGCGGCCACCGCGCCCCGGGTCACCACCACGAGCTTCGTGTCGGCCAGCGGCTCGGCGGCGAGCCAGGACCGCAGCACGTCCAGCACACCGCCGGTGACCGTCCGCACGGCCTCCGGCACGGCGACGCCGGGTTCGCCGGCGGGCACCGTCAGCAGCACCTGCCGGGCGGTGGCCCCGCCCGCCGCCAGGGCCGCCACGTCCGCGAAGACCGGCACCTCCGGCAGCGCGTCCGATGCCGGCCGGCCCAGCGCCGCCCACCCCGGAAGGTCGTCGACGCCGTCGATCTGCTCGGCCTGCCAGGCCACCTCGTACAGCGACCGGGCGGCACCGCTCCGGGTCGCCGTCGCGGTCATCTCCCGCAGCACCAGGGAGTCCACCGACACCACCGGCGCGCCCGAGCCGTCGCAGGCGACCAGCCGCACCCCGGAGCCGTCCCGGGTCAGCCGCACCCGCAGCGTCCTGGCGCCCGAGGCGTGCACCTGCACGCCCTCGAACGCGAACGGCACGCGGGGGCCGCCCGCCGGCTCCGCCGCCAGCAGCAGGGCCACCGGGTGCAGGGCGGCGTCCAGCAGCGCCGGGTGCACCCCGAACGCGCCCGCGTCGCCGGCCGCGCCGTCCGGCAGCGCCACCTCGGCGTACGCCGCACCGTCGGCCGTCCAGGCCCGCCGCACGCCCTGGAACACCGGCCCGTACGACAGGCCGTGCTCCGCCAGCGCCGGATACCAGCCGGTCAGGTCCACCTCGGTCGCGCCCGCCGGCGGCCACGCGCCGACGCCCGGCTCGTCGGCCGACACCGGTTCGAGCACACCGTCGGCGTGCCGCGTCCACTCGGAGTCGTCGTCGTCCTCGGGCTGGGAGTACACCGACACCGACCGGACGGCGGAGTCGTCGGCCGCGCCGACGCGCACCTGCACGCGTACCGCACCGGACTCCGGCAGCACCAGCGGCGCCGCCACGGTCAGCTCCCGTACGCGCGACGTGCCCACCTCGTCGCCGGCGCGCACCGCCAGCTCGACCAGTGCGGTGCCCGGCACCACCACGGCACCACCGACCACGTGGTCGGCCAGCCACGGGTGCGTCGACGCCGACAGCCGGCCGGTCAGCACGACCTCGTCGTCACCGGCGAGGCGCACCGCGGCGCCGAGCAGCGGGTGCCCCGCCACGCCCAGGCCGGCACCCGACACGTCGCCGACGCGCCACGGCACCACCTCGGGCCAGAACCGCTCCCGCTGGAAGGCGTACGTGGGCAGCTCCACCCGCCGCGCCCCGGTGTCGGCGAACCACTCCTGCCAGGCGACCGGAACGCCGTGCACGTGCAGCTCGGCCAGCGCCGCCAGCAGCGCCTGCGCCTGCGGCCGGTCCCGGCGCTGGGCGGCGACGGCCAGCACGTCGTCGTCGGGCAGGGCGTCCGCCGTCATCGCGGTCAGCACGCTCTGCGGGCCGACCTCCAGGAACGTGTCGACCCCCGCGTCCCGCAGGGCCGCGATCCCGTCGGCGTAGCGCACCGCCTCACGCACGTGCCGCACCCAGTAGTCGGCGGTGCGGATCTCGTCGGCGTCGGCGAGCGCCCCGGTCAGGTTCGACACGATCGGCAGCGCGGGCGCGGCGAAGTCCAGCCGCTCGACGATGCCGCGGAAGCGCTCCAGCACCGGCTCCATCAGCGGGCTGTGGAACGCGTGGCTGACGGTCAACCGGCGGGTACGCACACCCCGGTCCCGCCAGGCCCGCTCGACCTCGTCCAGCGCGTCGACGGCGCCGGAGACCACGACCGAGGTCGGGCCGTTCACCGCCGCGACGCCGACCCGGTCGGTCAGCCCGGCGATCGACTCGACCACCGCCGCCTCGTCGGCGGCCACGGCGAGCATGCCGCCGCCGTCGGGCAGCGCCTGCATCAGCCGGCCCCGCGCCGCCACCAGCAGGCAGGCGTCCTGGAGGGACAGCACCCCGGCCACGTGCGCCGCGGCGATCTCGCCGATCGAGTGCCCGCCCACGAAGTCCGGCACCACGCCGAACGACTCGACCAGGCGGAACAGCGCCACCTCGACGGCGAACAGCCCGGCCTGGGTGAACGCGGTCTGGTCCAGCAGCTCCGCCTCGGCGGAACCCTCGGGAGCGAACAGCACCTCCTTCAGCGGGCGCGGCAGCACCCGGTCCAGGTGCCTGCACGCCTCGTCGAGCGCGGCGGCGAAGACGGGGAACTCCGCGTACAGCTCCCGACCCATGCCGGCGCGCTGCGCGCCCTGGCCGGAGAAGAGCACCGCCAGCGGACCCCGGTCCCCGGCCTGGCCCGTGACCACCGTGCCCGACGGCGCTCCCGCCGCCAGGGACTCCAGGCCCGCCCGCAGGCCCGCGCGGTCCTCGGCGAGCACCACCGCACGCCGGTCGAGCGTCGAGCGGGACACCACCGACGACCAGGCCACGTCGAGCGGGCGCGGCTCCTCGTCGTCGCCCAGCCAACGGGCCAGCCGGTCGGCCTGCGCGGACAGCGCGGCCGGCTGCGCGGCGGAGAGCAGCACCGGCGCGACGACGGGTCGGCGCGACGGCGCGGCCTCGTCGGCTGCCGGGTCGGGGGCCGGGGCCTGCTCCAGGATCAGGTGGGCGTTCGTGCCGCTCATGCCGAAGGACGACACGGCGGCCCGGCGGACGTGGTCGCCGCCCGCCCAGGGGCGCGCCTCGTCCAGCAGGGACACGGCCCCCGTCGACCAGTCGACGTGCGGGGACGGCCGGTCCACGTGCAGGGTGGGCGGCAGCACGCCGTGCCGCATCGCCATCACCATCTTGATGACGCCGCCGGCGCCGGCCGCGGCCTGCGGGTGGCCGATGTTCGACTTCAGCGACCCCAGCCACAGCGGCCGGTCGGCGGAGCGTCCCTGGCCGTACGTGGCGAGCAGCGCCTGCGCCTCGATCGGGTCGCCCAGCCGGGTGCCCGTGCCGTGCGCCTCGACCACGTCCACGTCGGACGGGCTGAGCCGGGCGTTCTCCAGCGCCTGCCGGATGACCCGCTGCTGGGAGGGGCCGTTGGGGGCGGTCAGGCCGCTGCTGGCGCCGTCCTGGTTGACGGCGCTGCCCCGGATCACCGCCAGGACGGGGTGACCGTTGCGCCGGGCGTCGGAGAGCTTCTCGACGAGCAGCATGGCGACGCCCTCGGACCAGCCGGTCCCGTCGGCGTCGGCGGAGAAGGCCTTGCACCGGCCGTCGGAGGCGAGCCCCCGCTGGCGGGAGAACTCGACGAAGGCGCCGGGCGTGGCCAGCACGGTGACGCCGCCGGCCACGGCGAGGGAGCACTCGCCGTCGCGCAGGGCCTGACCGGCGAGGTGCAGGGCGACCAGCGACGAGGAGCAGGCGGTGTCGATCGTGACGGCCGGGCCCTCCAGCCCGAAGGAGTACGCCAGCCGGCCGGACATGACGCTGGCGGCCGTGCCGGTGAGGACGTAGCCCTCCGTGCCCTCGGGCAGTTGCCGCAGCACCGACGTGTAGTCCTGCCCGGCGGTGCCGACGAACACCCCGGTACGGCTGCCCCGTACCGACGCGGCGTCGATGCCGGCCCGCTCGAAGACCTCCCAGGTCACCTCGAGCAGGAGCCGCTGCTGCGGGTCCATGGCCAGCGCCTCGCGCGGCGAGATGCCGAACAGGGTCGGATCGAACAGGCCGGCGTCGCGCAGGAAGCCGCCCCGGTTGCTGTAGGTGGTGCCCTGGTGGTCCGGGTCGGGGTCGTAGAGCCCGTCGAGGTCCCAGCCCCGGTCGTCGGGGAACGTGCCGGTGGCGTCCACCCCGCCCGCGACCAGCTCCCAGAGGTCCTCCGGCGAGGCGACCCCGCCGGGGAACCGGCAGGCCATCCCGACGATCGCGATCGGCTCGGCGTCCTCGTTCTCCAGCTCGGTCAGGCGCCGGCGCGCCAGGCGGAGCTCGGAGGTCACCCACTTCAGGTGTTCGAGGAGCTTGTCTTCGTCCGCCATGACCCACCCGCCCAGAGCTTGCTATCGATCGGAATCTGCCGATTCGTTGACCACACCACCGCCGACGGACCGGCTTCGTGCACAGGTGGGTGGAGACATGGCCGTCCGGCCAACGATCCCGACACCTGCTCCTGATTCCGGTTGTCGTGCCTGCTCAGGCGCCCGCCACGCCGGGCCGTCCCGCCGACACATGCCCGCCACCGTGACTGGACGGTACTGAGCGCCCATCACGCGCCCAACCCCTAGAGAACCCCTGATCGACCGGCCCGTGAGGACCGTCGCGGCGGGTCCCGGACAAAGCGGTGACCAGCATCGCGACGGCGCTCAGGCGGGCTGTCCGGCGGCCGCCGGCAGGATGCGGCGCAGCCGCCCCGGAGGCGTCGAGCGGCGACGCCACTCCCGTGGGTAGCCCACCGAGACCTCTTCGAACCGGACCCCGTCGTACCAGGTGGTGCGCGGGATGTGCAGGTGGCCGTAGACGGCGACGCGGGCGTCGAACCGGACGTGCCAGTCGGCGGTGGCCTCGGTGCCGCACCACTGCGCGAACTCCGGGTACCGCAGGATCCGGGTGGGTTCGCGGACGAGCGGGAAGTGGTTGACCAGGACGGTGGGCAGCCCGTTGCGTTCGGCAGTGAGCCGGCGCTCGGTCAGGGCCAGCCGCGCCCGGCACCAGGCGTCGCGCGTCGGGTACGGGTCCGGATGCAGCAGGATCTCGTCGGTGCAGACCACGCCGACCTCGTGGGCCCGCGCCAGGGCCTGCTCCTTCGTGTACGTCCCGGCCGGCCGGAAGCTGTAGTCGTAGAGCAGGAACAGCGGCGCGATCAGGACCGGGTCGTCGCCCTGCGGGTCCCAGACGGGGTACGGGTCCTCCGGAGTCACCACCCCGAGCCCGCGGCACAGCTCCACCAGGTGCTGGTAGCGCGCGTCTCCCCGCAGCTGGATCGGGTCCTCGCGGGGGGTCCAGAGCTCGTGGTTGCCGGGGGCCCAGATCACCTTGGCGAACCGGTTGCTGAGCAGTCCCAGCGCCCACTCGATGTCGGCGACGAACTCCCCGACGTCGCCGGCGACGATGAGCCAGTCGCCGTCGCGCTCCGGCCGCAGCCGCTCGACGATGGCCTTGTTCTCCGCGTGGACCACGTGCAGGTCACTGATGGCGAGCAACTGAGGCAGGCCGGATCCGGCCATGCGGACCTCCCGTCCATCCGGGGTACCGCACGCACCCACATCCGTACCGCTCGGCTGCCGGTGGGCAGGGCGAGACGGCCTGACGGGCTCCGACCCTACGGAGCCGGGCCCGCACCGGCACACCCCTAGACGGGGTCCGTGCACCCCTAGGCAGCCGCGCCTGCCCGACGGTGCCGGTCAGGCGTCCGGCGCCGTCGGGTGTCCCTTTCCCCGGCCCGTCCCGCCCGGGGGCCGGGCAGTGTCCGCTCAGGACTTGCCGAACTCCCGCTGGATGATGTCGAAGAGCTCGTCCCGGCTCGCCGACTCCAACTCCTGCGTGGCGGCCGGCGCGGGTGCGGTGGCGGCGGGTCGTCCCCGCCACCGGGCCAGCAGGTCCTCCAGCCGACCGACGACCGCGTCGTCGACCTGGTCGCCCGGCAGCCCGCCGAGGAGCTTGTCGAGGCGTTCGATCTCGGCCACGATCGGCAACGCCGGCTGCTCGGGCGCCAACTCGGCCCGCAGGTGACCGGCGAGCGCGTTCGGGGTGGGATGGTCGAAGACGAGGGTGGCGGGCAGTCCGATGCCCGTGGCGGCGGTCAGCCGGTTGCGCAGCTCCACGGCCGTGAGTGAGTCGAAGCCCAGTTCGAGGAAGCCACGGGCGGGCCTGATCCCGCTCGGCGTGGCGTGTCCCAGCACCGCCGCGGCGGTGCCGCGGACCAGGTCGAGCAGGATGCGGTCGCGCTCCGGCCCGGAGGCGGCGGCGAGCCGCTCGCGCAGCGCCGACGCCGCGCCGCGGTCCTCGCCCTTCGGCGTCTCCTCGGCCTGTGCGGGCTGCGCTTCGGGGATGTCGGTGAACAGACGCGACGGACGCAACGCCGTGAACGACGGCACAAAACGATCCCACCGCACATCCGCCACCACCACCTGCGACTC
>NZ_JBEZEV010000083.1:0-31686 GCF_040649055.1 Micromonospora sp. NPDC049060 | reverse complement strand
TCTCCCTTTTTTTTCTTCCTTGCTCCCATTTGTCGTAACACCAATTCCGGGGGGGGGGGGGGGGGGGGGGGCGCCCCCCCCCCCCCCCCCGGCCGGGGTGTCAGGCGGCCCGCTTGTACTTCTTGATCGAGCTGTCCTGGGCGATCGAGTCCGCGCCCTTCTGGCACTGGTCGAGGAACTCCGCCGGGCCGATCCGCCCGCTGAAGAACTCGCCGCACGCGGCGTCGATGAGGTTGCGCTCCAGCTTGCGGTAGTAGTTGTTGTAGACCCAGTTGAAGCCGTTGCTGCCGGAGGCCTCCAGCGCCTTGACGACCGTGTTCAGCCCGAACGGCAGCTCGACGCCCTCGCTGGCACCGGCCACCACGGTCAGGCTGGAGACCTTCTTGGTGAAGTCCTGCGCGCCCTTCTTGGAGAGCATGACCCGGAAGAACTCCAGGCCGCCGGCGACGTTCTTGGCCTTCGCCGGGACCATGAACGGCTCCCCGGCGGTGCCCCGGACGGCCTCGAACGGCAGCTTGTCGCCGCTGCCCAGGCTCGGGGTCGGCTGGATGGTCATGTTGAACCCGGCCGGCGTGACGTCCTTCTGCTCGCTCTCCAGCCAGGAACCGCAGGAGATGAAGGCCGCCTTGCCCTGGCACCACGCGGTCTGCGACTGCTTGTGGTCGAGGCCGGGCGAGCCCTCGAGGATGAACTTGTCCTTGACGATCTGGTGCCAGGCGTCGGCCGCGGTCTTCATCGCGTCGGACTTCCAGGCGTTGGGCTCCAGGTTGTCGATCGCCGTGGCGACCGAGGGGCCGCCGAACTTGATGGCGGTCGAGATGACCGGCCAGCTCATGTAGCGCGGGTGCGCGCCCGCGTACGTCCAGGGGGCGATGCCCGCGGCCTTGATCTGCTTGCACAGCGCGATGTGCTCGTCCCAGGTCTTGGCGTACTCCCACTTGCGCTCGCTGAAGAGCTTGGTGGAGTGCCAGATGCCGTAGACGGTGTAGGTGTAGTTCATGACCAGGAACTTGCCGTCGTACGAGCCGACCTCGACGGCGCCCGGCAGCAGGGTGTCCTTGACCGTCTTGCCCGGGATGTCGAGGCTCGGGGCGGCCAGCAGCTCGCCCAGGTCGGCGATGGCGTTCTGCGACACCAGGCCGTTGAAGTCGATCTGGTTGGCGCCGGAGTTGTTGACCACGTCCGGCGGGGTGTTGTCGACGAAGCGCGGCTGGAGGGTCTTCGCGATCTCCTGCGTCGCCGAGTGGTTGATCTTCGCCTTCGGGTACTTCTCGGTGTACATGGCCTCGTGGGCCTTCGCGTACTCCTCGCCGAAGCCGCCGTTGAAGATCACCACCTCGAGGGGCGCGTCCTCCTTGACACCGAGCGGGTTCTGCTCGCTCTTGGTGCCCTTGTAGGTGCCGGCGTCGCCCTTGTCGTCGTCACCGCCGCCCGTGGCGCAGCCGGTCAGCAGGCCGGCGGCGGGGGTGGCCAGGAGGCCGGCGGCGGCGGTGCGCCGCAGGATGTCACGCCTGTTCATGGTCTCTCCTCGGATCGGTCCGGGCGGTCGCCGGATGGGGGATGGTGACCGCCGCACGAGGCGCAGGGGGAATTTGTCTTCAGTTCGCAAGATGTTGCTGAAGAATTTCTACGGCAGGAGGGCGCGGACTTCAACCCCCGGGGACCGAACCGTTATCAGCAGCGGCCAGTCCACGCCTGACGTACCCTCGGGGCCATGCGCCGCCTGCGGCAACTCGCCGCGCGCACCCCCGCTGGTCGGCAACGATACGTCGACCTGCTCCGGGCGCTCGCGATCGGCATGGTCGTTCTCGGCCACTGGGCGGTCGCCGCGATCGGCGAGGACGCCGCCGGCCGGCCGACGGGGCGCTCGGCGCTGCCCGACCTGCCGTGGGCGTACCCGCTCACCTGGGTCGCCCAGGTCATGCCGATCTTCTTCCTGGTCGGCGGGTACGCCAACGCCGCCTCGCTGGCCGCCCGCCGGGCCGCCGGCGTCGACGCCACTGCGTGGCTGCTGGACCGGGGCGCCCGGCTGCTGCGCCCGACGACCGCGCTGCTGCTGGTGATCGCCGGCGGCGCCGCGCTCGCGTCGCTCGTCGGTGTCGGGGCGACGCTGGTGCGTACCGTCGCCTGGTTCGCCACGATCCCGCTCTGGTTCCTCGCCGCCTACCTGATCGTGGTGCCGCTGACCCCGGCGATGCTCGCCCTGCACCGGCGCTTCGGCCTGCTCGTGCCGGCGGCGCTGGCCGCGCTGGTCGTCGCCGGCGACGTGGGGCGGGCGCTGGGCCCGGCGGAGCTGGCGCTGCCGAACTACGTCCTCGGCTGGCTGGCCGTGCACCAGCTCGGCATCGCCTGGCGCGACGCCGACGCCGGGCCTCACGACGCCCACCCGGACGCGGCGGCCGGGCATCCGCCGCGCCCCGCGTCCGCGCGCGACCGGCCACGCGAACGCCGGCTGCCGCTGTCGCGGCGCGCGGGCGCGGCGGCGCTGCTGGGCGGCCTGGCCGCGACGGTGCTACTGACCACCGTCGGACCGTACCCGGTGAGCATGCTCAACGTCCCGGGCGAACGGCTGGACAACGCCGCCCCGCCCAGCCTGGCCCTGCTGACACTGACCGTCGCCCAGTTCGGGCTGATCCTGCTGCTGCGCGACCCGGCGGAGCGCTGGCTACGCCGCCCCCGCCCGTGGCAGGCGGTGATCGCGGTGAACGCCGTCGTGCTCACCGTCTTCCTCTGGCACCTCACCGCCGCGATCCTGCTGGTCGGCGCGCTGGACGCGGCCGGGAGGCTGCCGACCCCGCCCGCGGGGTCGGCGGCCTGGCTGGCCTGGCGGGTGCCGTGGGTGCTGATGCTGACCGTGGTGCTGGCCGTCCTGGTCGCCGTCTTCGGCCCCGTCGAGGCCCGCACCGGCCGCGCCGGCCGCGCCGGGCAGGGTCGGCCGGCCGGCGGCGGGGCCGCGTCGGGCCGCGCGCCGGCCGGCGGCGGGTGGCGGGCCACCGTGCGCAGCGCGCTCGCCGCCGCCGGTTTCGCCGCCGTGGTGTACGCCCTGGTGGTCAACGCCCAGACGCCGAGGGCCGCGCCCGAGCCGCTGGGGCTGCCGGCGGCGGCGCTGGTGGCGTACCTGGCCGGGGCCGGCACCCTGCGCCTGCTCAGGTCTGGGTGGGGAAGCCGAGGTTGACCCCGCCGTGCCGGGGGTCCAGCCAGCGGCTGGTGACCACCTTGCCCCGGGTGAAGAAGCGCACCCCGTCCTCGCCGTGCGCGTGCAGGTCGCCGAAGAGCGAGGCCTTCCAGCCGCCGAACGAGTAGTACGCCATCGGCACCGGGATCGGCACGTTGACGCCGACCATGCCGACCTCCACCTCGTGCTGGTAGCGCCGGGCCGCGCCGCCGTCGTTGGTGAAGATCGCCGTGCCGTTGCCGTACGGGTTGGCGTTGACCAGCTCCACCGCCTCGTCGTACGAGCCGACCCGCAGCACGCCCAGCACCGGGCCGAAGATCTCGTCGGTGTAGATCGACATGTCCGGGGTGACGCGGTCGAACAGGGTCGGGCCCAGCCAGAACCCGTTCGGGTCGCCGTCCGGCTCGACGTTCCGGCCGTCCACCACCGGCACCGCGCCGGCGGCCGCCCCCGCCTCGACGTACGCGCGCACCCGGGCGGCGTGCGCGGCGGTGACCAGCGGGCCCATGTCGCAGCCGCGCCGGCCGTCGCCGGTGCGCAGCCGGCCCATCCGCTCGGCGATCCGGGCGACCAGGGCGTCGGCGACGGGCTCCACCGCGACCAGCGCCGAGATCGCCATGCACCGCTCCCCCGCCGAGCCGAACCCCGCGTTGACCGCCGCATCGGCGGCCAGGTCCAGGTCGGCGTCGGGGAGCACCACCATGTGGTTCTTCGCCCCGCCCAACGCCTGCACCCGCTTGCCGGCGGCGGTGCCGCGCTGGTGGACGTGCCGGGCGACCGGGGTGGAGCCGACGAACGACACCGCCTTCACGCCCGGGTGGTCCAGCAGCGCGTCCACGGCCTCGGCGTCGCCGTTGACCACGTTGAGGACCCCGTCGGGCAGGCCGGCCTCGGCGAACCACTCCGCCAGCAGCAGCGCCGCGCCCGGGTCCTTCTCGCTCGGCTTGAGCACCACCGCGTTGCCGCAGGCCACCGCGATCGGCAGGAACCACAGCGGCACCATCGCCGGGAAGTTGAACGGGGAGATCACCGCGACGACGCCGAGCGGCTGCCGCAGGCTGTACGAGTCGACCTCGGTTGAGACGTTCTCACTGAACCCGCCGCGCAGCGCGGAGGGGATGCCGCAGGCGTACTCGATGATCTCCAGGCCGCGCTGCACCTCGCCGGCGGCGTCGGCGAGCACCTTGCCGTGCTCGGCGGTGATCACCTCGGCGAGCCGGTCCCGCCGCGCGTGCACCAGCTCCCGGAAGGCGAACAGCACTGCCGTCCGCCTCGCCAGGGACGCGTCCCGCCAGGACCGGGCCGCGCGCCCGGCGGCCTCCACGGCGACCGCGACGTCCGCCGCCGAGGCCAGCTCCACCCGGGCCGTACGCCGACCGGTCGCCGGGTCGAAGACGTCCCCGTGGCGCCCGGACGAGCCGCTGAACGGCTTGCCGTCGACGAAGTGGCCGATGACGCCCACGCCCTGCTCCGCCGCGCTCACGCCGCCACCTCCGCCGCCACGCAGGAGCGGATCGCGTCGACCAGGATGGCCAGGCCCTCGCGGGCCTCGTCCTCGGTCAGGGTCAGTGGCGGGCCCATCCGCAGCACGTTGCCGTACAGGCCGCCCTTGCCGGTGAGCAGCCCGCCGGCCCGGCACGCCTCGAAGACCCGACCGGTCAGCGCCGGATCCGGCTCGGCGGTGCCCGGCCGGACGAACTCGACGCCGAGCATCAGCCCCTTGCCGCGTACCTCCGCGACGCCGTCGAGACCGCCCACGGCGGCGCGCAGCCCGTCGGCGAGGATCGCCCCGGTGCGGGCCGCGTTGGCCTGGAGGTCGTGGTCGAGCAGGTAGTCGAGCACCGCGTTGCCGGCGGCGGTCGAGACCGGGTTGCCGCCGAAGGTGGAGAAGCTGATGCCCGGCACCGACTCCAGCACGTCCGCGCGGCCGACCACGCCGGCCAGGGCGAAGCCGTTGCCGATGCCCTTGGCGAAGGTGAGCAGGTCCGGGGTCACGCCGTGCGCCTGGTAGCCCCAGAAGTGCTCCCCGGTGCGCCCCCAGCCGGTCTGCACCTCGTCGCAGACGAACAGGATGCCGTGGGAGTCGAGGACCTTCTTCCAGGCCGCGAAGAGCCCGTCCGGCGGATGCACGAAGCCGCCCACGCCCTGGATCGGCTCGGCGATCAGGCAGGCCACGTCGCCGGCGGTCTGGGTGGCGAGCACCTCGTGCAGGTCCTCCACGGCCGCCTCGACCCGTTCGGCCTCGCCCAACCGGGCCAGCAGGCCGCGCAGCCGCTCGCCGGAGTGCAGCCAGGCCACCTGGAGCGGGTTGAGCGCGCTGGCCGACCAGCCCCGGTTGCCGGTCACGCCCATCGCCGCGTACGACCGGCCGTGGTAGCTGTTGCGCACGGCGAGGATCTGGTGCGAGCGGCGGTGGTTGGTGGCGACAAGCAGCGCCGCCTCGTTCGCCTCGGTGCCCGAGTTGGTGAAGAAGACCCGCGCGTCGGGGATGCCGGAGAGCCGCGCGACCTTCTCGGCCAGCTCGACCTGCTGCCGGATCAGGTAGAGGGTGGAGCTGTGCACGATGCCGGTGCGCAACTGCCGCTCGACGGCCTCCCGGATCTCCGGGACGTCGTAGCCGATCATGTTGGTCAGCACGCCGCCGAAGAAGTCGAGGTAGGTGCGGCCCCGGGCGTCGGTGACCCGGCGGCCGGAGCCGGCGACCAGCTCGATCGGCTCGTCGTAGTAGAGCGGCATCCAGGACGGGAGCACGGCCCGGTGCCGGGCCAGCAGGTCGTCGGTGGTCATCGTCGCACCCTCTCAGCGGCGTTCGCGGTAACCGCACGCTGCCACCAGCCGGCGGCGGGGACAAGGGGCGGTGGGTGGCGCGGCACCGGGGCCGCCCCGCGCCGCCGGCCCGGTCGTGCGCCGCCCGGGCACCCGGCCGCCGGTACGATCCGGCGGTGCGGACCGGTGAGGAAGCGCCTCGTGGGGCGTCGGCGCTGCCGACCGGCGCGGCGGGCACGAGCGTCGGGGCGATCGCGGCCGGCGTACGGGCCTGGGTGGGCTCGGGGCCGCTGCGCGACCTCGTCGGGCACTTCGGCGGCACGTGGCCGGACGGGGACGTGGCGGGAGTGCTGGCCGGCCTCGACGACTTCTCCGCCCGGCACTGGGACTTCCGGGGCGGCCGGGAGCGGCCGGACGCCCGGGAACCGGCCGTCGACGCGGCCACCGCGCGGCTGGTGCTCGCCACCGCCGACGCGCTCGGCATGGTGCGTCCAGCGGCGCCGGCCCGCTCGCGGTACGCCCACCTGGTCGTGCTCGGCGGGTTGGCGCACGCCTGCCAGCGCCGGGTCGCGTACGCGGCGCACCTGCTGCGCGGCGGCACCCGGGTCGGCGGCGAGGTGGCGGTGCTGGGCAGCTTCCGCCCGCTGTCGGACGCGGAGTGCCGGGCCCTGGAGGTGGCCGGCGTCCCGCCCTGCGACACCGAGGTGGCGGCGCTGGACGCAGCGGTGCGGCGGGAGTTCGCGGTGGCCGTCCCGGCCGAGGAGGACGGCCACGACGCCGACCACCCGCACCGCTCCTGGTCGTCGCGCACGTACCGGCCCGAGGGTGGCCCGCCGGTGCGCGTACTGGCCGCCCCGTCCGGCGATCCCGCGCGGCGTCGCGCGCACACCGCCGACACCCAGCGGTTCTGGGCCGAGCACGTCCGCCTGCGCGCGGGCGACACGGTGCTGATGGTGACCGCGCCGGTCTACGTGCCGTTCCAGCACTGCGACGCGCTGCGCACCCTCGCCGTGCCGTACGGCTGCGCGATCGAGACCGTCGGCGTCGACCCGGCCCTGCCCGACCTGGCCGGGCTGCCCGAACCGGCGCTCACCCCCGGTCGCTACCTCCAGGAGATCCGCTCGGCCATCCGGTCCGTGCGGGCCCTGCACACGGCGCTGGGCGACGGCTGACCGGCGCACGGCCGGGGGCCGACGCACGACGGATCGCCGCGCGCCGGCCCCGTGGACCGCGATCAGTTGACGTAGACGGGGGCGTTGCCCTTGCTGGCGTCCTGCACGGGCGAGTACGTCGCGGAGAAGTACGCCGTGCCGAAGCAGAGGCTGGGGCCGGAGAACTTGGTAAGCGTCTGGTTGGTGAAGGTGATCGAGTTGTTGGCGTTGGTCGCCGTGCCGGTCAGGCTGTTGGTGCTGGTCCGGTAGACGCAGGTGATCGCGCCGAGCAGCGAGTTCAGCACGACGGTGCTCTGGATCGGCGCCGTCGCCGTGCCGCTGATCTTGACCACGCCGGCGCTGGTGACCGAGGTCGCGTACGGCAGGTTCTGCACGGTCACGCTCTGCACCCCGGTGGTGCCGATGACGTTTGTGGTGCAGTTGGTGAAGGACTGGGCGGTCAGGCTCTCGGTGGCGGTGCCCGGGGCCGCCGGGTTGCTCAGCACCTTGGCGCTGAAGGTGGACGCGGCGCACTTCACGCCGGTGGTGCCCGAGGCGGAGGAGTAGAAGGTGGCGTTGGTGCCGGTCCTGAGGCTGGCCCGGATCACGTCGTTGACGGCGACGGCGGTGCCGCCCGGCGCCGGGTAGGTCAGCACGTTGTTGGCGAACGGTGCCGGGGTGGCGGAGCGCGGAGCGGCGGCGGAGCCCGGGGCGGCGGCGAGGCCGGTCAGCAGCGCGAGGGCGGTGAGACCCACGCCGATTCGTCCGTACCTGAGCATGGTTCTTCCTTTCGGGGACGGGGGGAGGTCGACTCGCGCGGGCGGGGGGTGCCCGCGTGGCGACCGGGGCCGTCGCGTCATGGACGGCGGTGGGGGGTGCCGGGCGGCCGTCGGGGCCGGACGGCGGTGGCGGTGGTGGTGCGCGACGTCAGCGGGCAGGCCGGCGTGGCGCGCCGCGGCGCAGCGGCGTCACCTGCGTCTTTCCGGCCTTGGGAGGGCGCTCCTGTTCCGCGATAATGGCAGCCATCGAGCCCTCCTTCGATGAGCCGACGGGTGACCATCCGGAAGATCACCCATGGTGACGGGATCCCAACTGAGCGTGCAGAAAGTTATAAACCCCGGAGGGTCGTAAAGTCAATGAATGGAGAGGCAGGCACGTTGACCACGCAGCGCCGCCCGCACCCGGCGCCCCTGCCGGGTGCGCGCCCCGGTCGCGACCCCGATCGCGCGATCAAGCGTGGTCCGCGCCGGCTCTCCGCCGAGGCGGTGGCCGCCACCCAGCGCGACCGCCTCTTCGACGGGCTCGTGCGGGAGGTGGCGACGAAGGGCTACGACAACGCCCGGGTCACGGACATCTGCCACGCCGCCGGGGTGACCCGACCGGCCTTCTACGCCCTCTTCAGCGGCAAGGAGGACGCCTTCCTCGCCGCGTACCGGCACGGCGTCGCCGTGCTGTCGCAGCTCATGGAGAGCGCCTACCGGGAGGCCGGGCCGACGTGGTCGGACGCTGCCCGCGCCGCCCTGCGCACCCTGCTGGAGGTGCTGGCGAGCGTGCCCGCCTTCGCCCGGATGGCGCTCGTCGAGGTGGACGCGGCCGGCCCGGACGCCCGCCGGGAGCGCGACGCCCTGCTCGGCAGCTTCCGCCGGTTCTTCGCCGACGCCGGCCCCGGCCCGACGGTGGACGTGGACCGGGACGCGCTGGTCTCCACCGTGGTCGGCGGGATCCACGCCACCGTGCGCAGCCGGGTGGCCCAGGGCCGGGCGACGGAGCTGCCCCAGCTGCTGCCGGTGCTCACCTACGCGGCCACCGCGCCCTTCCTCGGCACCGACGACGCGGCCCGGGCGACGCGGCTGGCACGCCCGGCCGACGGCCCGGGCACGACCGCGCCGTGCGCGCCGGCCGGCGAGGCGGCCGCCCTCTCCTGACGGCGACCCGGCCTCCCGGCCGGGCAGCCGACACCGCGCGGTCGGAAACCGCAGCGGTTTTTCACTTTGGCCGCATTTGGCAGATACCGCCTCAACCAGCCCCCACCGGCCGTTGACCCGGCATTTACTCGGCGGTAACTTCAGCCTGCGCAGAGCTTGAGCCGATTTCCCATTGTCGCCGATCAATCGATCTTCGAAAGGGAGCCCGCCATGTCGGAGCAGATCGCACCGATCGAACCCGATCCGCCGCGCAGCGGCGTGCGCTGGCGCCGGTTCGCCGTCACGCTGGGCACCGTCGTGGCGGGTGCCGCCGGCATGGTCGTGCTGACCGCCCAGGGCGTACTGGGCGCGCAGTTCGCCATCTCCGGCATGCCGTTCACCGTCACCGCCGACAAGCTCACCGGCACGGGGTTCGAGCAGTTCGCCACCATCGACCAGATGATTCCGGACAGCCCCAACCAGGGCGACACCGGCGGGCAGGTCCTGGTGATGGTGTCGGCGATCGACAAGGCCGAGCTGACGAACCTCTGCCAGAGCATCAACCTGGGCGGCGTCTACCTGAAGATCACCGCCGGCGGCGCCGGCACGCCGGTCACCGCCCGCACCCTGGTCGTAGACGGCGACGAGGTCGCCGGCAACGCCTCGTTCAAGAACATCAACGTCGGGCAGGACGCCAGCACCCTCGACCAGGTGCCCGGGGTCAAAGGCAACCCCGGCGTCTTCGCCCAGCAGTCGGACACGGTGATCATCACCAACCTGCGGCAGAACAACTACGCCACCACGGCCGCCGTCTTCAACCTGCCCGACCTGCGCATGGCGTTCACCTCCGACGGATGCTGACATGACCACCGCGGGACACCACCCGGTGCCAGCCGCCCGCCGACCCGGCGGGCGCTGGCGCCGCTGGCGGCGGGGCCGCCCGTTCACCGCCGGGGTGCTGATCGCGCTCGGCGGCACGGAGATGCTCGTGACCCTGCGCGCGCCGCTCGGGGTGCTGCTGCACGTCGGGCCGCAGGGGCTGGCCGCGTACCTGGTGCCGGCCGTCCTGGTGCTCTGCGGGGTGCTGCTGGTCGCCACCCCGCAGCAGCGGGTCTTCTACGCCGTGCTCTCCCTGCTGCTCGGGCTGGTCTCCTGGCTGACCTCGAACCTGGGCGGCTTCCTCGTCGGGATGCTGCTGGCCCTCGTCGGCGGGGCACTCGCCTTCGCCTGGACGCCCGACAAGCGGCGCCAACCGGCCGGCACCACCGGGGCACCCGAAGCATCGGCCCCGCAGACCGGGGACCCGGACGACGACCCGGACGACGACGAGCTGCTGCCGGGCCTGGGCACGACGCACCCGACGCCCGCCGACCGGGGCTGAGTCAGCCGGCGGTGTCGCGTACCGCCTGGGCGAAGACCTCGGAGCGGTGCTCGAAGTTGCGGAACCGCCCGTAGCTCGGCGCCGCCGGGGAGAGCAGGACCACCCCGTCGGCCGGGGTCACCTCGCGGGCCAGCCGGACAGCGTCGACCAGGTCGTCGACCACCTCGGTACGCACCTTCGGCAGGCCGGCGAGCGCCTCGACGATCCGGGGGCCGCTGTCGGGGATGCCAAGCACGGTCAGCTCGCGCTCCGCGAGGTGCTCGCGCAGCGGCGCGTAGTCCAGGCCCCGGTCGGTGCCACCGACGATCACCGTCAACGGCCGCCCCTCGTACGCGTCGATGGCGTGCATGGCCGCGTACGGGCTGGTGGCGAGGGTGTCGTCGACGAAGGTGAGGCCGGACGGGTCGGTGATCTCGGTGAGCCGGTGGGCCAGCCCCTGGAACTCGGCGACCGCCACGGCCAGCGTGTCCCGGCGATCCACCACGTCGACGCCGAGCGCGTCGAGCACCGCGAGGGCGACGCAGAGGTTGCCCTCGTTGTGCCGGCCGACCAGCGGCAGCACCGCACGCGGGAAGAGCGGCCGGTCGCCGAGGTGGAACCAGGGCGTGCCGTCGGCACCGCCGGCCACGTGGGTGGTGTCCGGCAGGCCGGCGCGCACCGCCGCGCGGTCGCCCAGTTCGAGGGCGAGCCTCGGGTCGGTGCCGTTGACCACCACGGTCCGTGGCCCGTGCGCCAGCAGGTTGAGCTTGTCCCGGTAGTACTCGGCCTCGCCGCCGTGCGCGTCGAGGTGCTCGGGGAAGAGGGAGGTGACGACCGCCACCCGGGGCGAGTCGGTCAGGTCGCTGCACTGGTAGCTGGACAGCTCCAGCACGTACAGCTCCGCCTCCGGCAGGTCCAGCGTCGGCACGCCGATGTTGCCGCCGAACACGTTCGGCCGGTCCACGGCGGCGAGCAGATGGCTGATCAGGCTGGAGGTGGTGCTCTTGCCCTTGCTGCCGGTGACGCCGACGGTGCGGGCGGCGTGGTCGGCCATCCACAGGGCGGTGCCCTGGGTGACGGTCGCCCCGCGCCGGCGCAGCTCCACCAGCCACGGGTGGGTCTGCGGCACACCGGGCGAGCGGACCACCACGTCGGCAGCGGCCAGCCGGGCGAAGCCCTCCTCGCCGGTGACCAGCGGCGCCGCCTCGGCCAGCGGCCCCTCCCAGGGCAGGCTGAGGAAGTTGGCGCTGTCGTCGACGGCGACCAGGTCGGCCGGGCCGTGCGCGGCGATCGCGGTCACCGCGGCCCGGCCCTCCCGGCCGGCCCCCCAGACGGCGACGGTACGTCCGCGCAGGTCAGACAGGCGCACGGGCTCTCCTCAGGGGGTGTTGTCGGGCGTGGCAGGGGCGGGTCCGGCGCAGCCGGGCACGGCCGGACGAACCAGGGCCTAGTATGGCGTGTGCCCAACGAGCAGCTCCGGCGGATGGACGCCTTCACCTTCCCGTCCTACTCGATCGACCTCTCCACCGGGGAGGTGTTGTTCGACTACGCCCTCACCGGCCCCGACGGCGAGCAGCGGTTCACCGAGGTGGTCACCCTTCCCCTGCCGGACGCGCCGCCCTCGGACGAGACCGTGGCGACCCTGGGCCGGGTGCTGGAGCTGCTGCACGTGGTCGCCGGCGTCAGCTACTACAAGGCCGCCGCGCCGCCGCGCCTGGTGCTGCCGGCGCCGCTGGGCACGGCCGCCGCCGAGCTGGTCACCGCCGTCTACACCAAGGGCCTCGCGGAGTACGCGTACCGCAACCAGCTGCCGCACGTGCTCGAGCTGCGCCCGGAGGTGCCGCCCGGCACGGTCTCCCCGCCCCGGGAGTACGACGACTCCGACCGGCGTCCGCTCTCGGCTGTCGGCGGCGGCAAGGACTCCATCGTCAGCCTGGAGGCCCTGCGCCGGGCGGGCCTCGACCCGGTGCCCTTCTCGGTCAACCCGAACCACGTGATCGTCGCGGTGAACGAGGCGTCCGGGCTCGCCCCGCTGGCCGCCCGGCGGCGCATCGACCCGGTGCTGTTCGAGCTCAACGCCGCCGGGGCGCGCAACGGCCACATCCCGGTCACCGCGATCAACTCGCTGATCGCCGTCGCCACTGCGGTGCTGCACGGCCTGGGCCCGGTGGTGATGTCCAACGAGCGCTCGGCGTCGGACCCGAACCTGGTCTGGAACGGCCACGAGATCAACCACCAGTGGTCCAAGGGCGTGGAGGCGGAGGGGCTGCTCCGGGCCGCGCTGGCCGCGCACGCCGGGCTGACCGAGCCGTACTTCTCGCTGCTGCGCTCGCTGTCAGAGCTGCACATCGCCCGGTCGTTCGCCGAGATCGACCGCTACGACGACGTGGTGACGAGCTGCAACGCCGCGTTCAAGCTGCGCGACGCCAGCGAGCGCTGGTGCCGCGACTGCCCGAAGTGCCGGTTCGTCTTCCTGGCCATGGCGCCGTTCATGCCCCGCGAGCGGGTCACGCACATCTTCGGCGGCGACCTGCTCGCCGACCCCTCGCAGATCCCCGGCTACCGGGAGCTGCTGGGCGTGGACGGGCACAAGCCGTTCGAGTGCGTCGGCGAGGTGGAGGAGTCCGTGGTGGCCCTGAGCCTGCTGGCCGAGCAGGACCAGTGGCGCGACGCCCCGGTGGTCCGCGCCCTGGTCGACGCGGTCCCGGCCACAGCCTGGTCGACGGCGGCCACCTCGGACGTCTTCACCCCGGGCGGCCCGAACCACATCCCCCCGCCCTACGCAAAGGCCCTCGCTGCGCTGACCTGACGCTCAACCCCTCTCCCACCCGGGGTCAACGGGGGTGTTGGGTCAGCGGGGCGATGCGGGGTGGGTGCGGATGGCGTCGAGGGCCAGCAGGGCCACGTGCAGGGAGAGGCAGGCCTCGACCGAGTCGAGGTCCACGTCCAGGACGCGGCGGATCCGGGCCAGCCGCTCGTAGAAGGCCGGTCGGGACAGGTGCGCCGCCCCGGCCGCCGCCGACTTGTTGCGGCCCTGCTCCAGGTACGCCCGCAGGGTGCCCAGCAACTGCTCCCGCGGGTGCTGCGCGTCGTGGGTCAGCAGTGCGCCGAGTTCCCGCTCGACGAACGTCTGCAACCGGGGCTCGTCGCGCAGCAAGTGCAGCAGCCCCGCCAGCCCGACGTGCGGCAGCCGGAAGACCGGCAGGTCCCGCCGGTCCCGCCGGGCGGCGTCGGCGATCTGCCGGGCCTCGACCAGCGACCGGCGCGCCTCCCGCAGGCTGGGCACGCCGGAACCGGCCGCGACGAGCAGTCCGCCGCCCGCCGGCCGGGCCACGCCGTTCGTACGCCCGTTGGACCGGGCCGGTCCGTCACCGCGGACGGTGCCGCCCGGGCGGGCCTGGCCGTCGGGACGAGCGGAGCCGCCCAAGCGAGGATGACCGTCCGGGCGAACGAGCCCGTCCGGGCGGGCATGGCCGTCCGAGCGGGCGGGGGCGTCCGGGCGGGTGCGGTGCAGCGCGGCGGCGAACGCGGCCAGCGACCGCTCCTCGGCCGCCGGCTCCGGCAGGGCGAGCAGCACGCCGACGGCGTGGTCGTCGACGGCGCTGGACAGCCCGGTCAGCTTCGCCTCGTGCAACGCCTGCCCGACCGCCTCGGCGAGATCCCGCAGCCGAGCAGGGCCGGCCTCCGGACCGCCCGGGTGCCCCTGGTCCGGAACCGGGCCGCCCTCCCCCGCCGGGTCGTCGGCCCGGTGCCGGACCACCACCCCGACCAGGTGCCGGCGCTCCAGCAGCACGCCGAGCGCCCGGGCCCGCAGGGCGACCTCGTCCACCGGCAGCGAGTGGTCGAGCAGGGCGGTGAGCAGCGTACGGTGGATCTGCCGCTCCAGGCCCTCGGCGTCGCGCCGGATCAGCCGGCCCAGGGCCAGCGTCGAGGCGGCCCGCTCGACAAGAATGGTCAGCCGGGTGGGCGGGACCACGGGCGGCGCGGCGACGCCGACGGGCGCACCGCCCTCCTCGGCGGGGTCGAACACGCGCCGGCCCGCCGCCAGGTCGCCCCCGCCGGGCCAGCGCAGCAGCAGCCGCCCCCAGTCCTGCCCCCGGGCGCCCACCGTGGTCACCAGCCACCCGTTGTCGCCGTCGTACGCGGTCCGCCCCGCCGGCCGGATCCGCCGCGAGTGCTGCTCCCAGCAGTCCAGCAGCAGCTCGGCGCTCTCCCCCGCCGGGTCGTACGCGAGCACCTGCCGGGAGAGGTTCTCCAGCACCACCGGGCAGCCGGAGAGGTCGGCGGCCTGCCGTACCACCTCGCCGGGGCCGGCGCCCTCCACCGACAGCTCCGTGAAGCGCTGGTGGATCTCCTCCGTCGCCCGCAGCTCGGTCAGCTGTGCGTCCACGATCAGCGCGTGCACGGCCTCGGTGATCCGGACGAACGGGGTGGCCCGCCGCAGCTCGACCAGGGGCAGGCCGCGCCGCTCGGCGGCGGCGGCCATCACCCGGGGCACCGCGCTGACGTACCGGCGGCCCAGCTCGACGACCAGGCCGGAGACGCCCACGTCGGCCAGGTCGCCGATGAAGGCGCGCAGCCCGGCGTCGTCGGCGGGCAGCCCGATCCCGGTGGTGAGCACCAGCTCGCCACCGCCGAGCAGCGGGGCGATGTCGGGCACCTCGGTCACGTGCACCCAGCGCACCGGGCGGTCGAGACCGCCGTCCCCGGCGACCAGGCGCGGAGCGCCGTGGCGGACCGGGTCCAGCGCGAGGACCTCACGGACGGTAGGGAACACGGGCGACACGCTACCGTCCGTGACATAGATTCCGCACGGGCGGCCACCCGGTCCCGGCCGCGCCCGCCCTGTCCGACTCGAACGACGACCCGCTCCGCGTCCTGAGGCAGATCAGTAACGAGATACGGTCGGGATCATGACCCTCATCTTCCCCGACCTCGGCCTGCACCTGGGCGTCCTGGACGCCCTGCTGGACGACGCGATCGCCGCCGACGACCTCAAGGCGCTCATCGAGTCGACCGGCCCCGATGGCCCGGAGGACGGCTACCCAGGTCCAGGCCCGCGCCTACAGGCGTCACTGAAGCTGTTACATGCCGTCACGGTGCCGCCGGCCGAGGCCGCAGCGATCACCGACTTGCAGTTCGACGGCGGCAGCGACATCTACATGCTGATCGAACAGACCCTGGACATCGACACCGGCGGCGAGTCCGACGACTACAACGTGACGTCGCTGGAGGGCATTCACGCGCTGTCCGGTCTGCGATCCCTGGACCTGGACGGCCACGGCTACCGCCCAGGGCCGTTGGACCTGACCCCGCTGACCGGCCACCCGGCCCTGTCGGAACTGGTGCTGACCGGGAAGTGCACGGGAGCGGCGGCGCTGGAGTCGCTGCCCGCGCTACAGACCCTGGACGTTTCGCTGGCGCACCTCGACGACCCCGACGTCCTGACCCGCCTGGAGGCCCGGGGAACGACGATCAAGCGTTGACCGCGCCGTAGCAGAGGCCGTTGCCCCACAGAGGCCGGGAGTCCTGGGCTTGACATGGCTCGCCTGCGTGAAGCCGTTGAATCCGCTCGATCGGGTCAGGGCGCAGGCACCGTCAGCCCAGTGCCTTGCGCAGCAGCGCCGTCAACTGGTCCTGCTCGTCGGGCGAGAGTCGTCCGACCGCCGTACGGGCGAAGGTGAAGGCCGTGGCGAACCGGCGGTTGGTCTCGTCGCCCCGGGGGGTTCTCGCGACGAGCCGTGCGCGGCGGTCCCGGGGGTTCGGTTCGCGGGTCACGAGGCCGAGCGCTTCGAGACGCACGACGATCTGGGTGATGTTGGAGGCATCGCAGCCGAGCTCCTCGGCCAGGGCGCCCATGCCCCGTCGCTCATCGAGTCGCCCGAGCACACATGCCTGCGCCGGGCTGAGCGACAGCTCGGCTGCCGCCGCCTCGTAGGCGCGGTCGTACACGTCGACCAGGTCGAACAGGGCTGCCTCGGCCTCGGACGAGGGAGTCACGGGTCCGTTCGGCAGCGCCATGTCCCCAGCCTAGACGAGTTAGTTGATTGGCTCAAATAGCTGTGGTCCAATGATCCTTGACGCACTCAAGCAACGAGGGGGGACGATGGGGAGCAGAGCCGAGCGCACAGCGGGCGACGCGATCGTGGCGCCGCAGATGACCGCGGTCGTCCTTGACCGGTTCGGCGGAGTCGACGAACTCTCGTCGCGCCGGATACCGCTCCCGCAGGTCGGCGACGACGACGTCCTCATCCGGGTGGAGTACGCAGGCGTCGGCTCCTGGGACGCGGGCGAGCGGGAAGGGGGATACGAGGGTGCCTTCGGCGTCGCCTCGACCTTCCCCTACGTCCTCGGCTGGGACGCGGCCGGCACGGTGGCCGCGGTCGGGCGCAACGTCACCCGGTTCGGCGTGGGCGAGCGGGTCTACGCCGCGACGATGCCGGTGCCGCGTGGCGGCTCCTACGCCGAGTACGCCGTCGTCGAGGCGGAGTTCGTGGCTCGCGTGCCCGACCGGCTGCCGACCGGACAGGCCGGCGCGATGGCCTGGGACGCCCTGACCGCACTGAGCGGTCTCGACCTGCTCGGCCTGCGGCCGGACGAGACGCTCATGGTCTTCGGGGCCAGCGGGGGTATCGGCCACATGGCCGTGCAGCTGGCGCGGCACAGCGGCATCCGGGTGTTGGCCGTGGCCTCTGGTGACGACGGGGTCGCCCTGACCCGGCGGCTGGGCGCCGACGACGCCGTCGACGGTCGTCGAGACGACGTGTCGGCTGCGGCGTTCGAGTTCGCACCGGGCGGGCTCGATGCGGCTCTGGTCACCGTGGGAGGCGAGATCGCCGAACGATCTCTGCGCGCGATCAGGAAGTCGGGACGGATCGCCTGGCCGAACGGTGTCCTGCCCACGCCGGTGACGTCGCCGGGCGCGACGGTGTCCCACTACGACGGGGACCGGAGCCGCACCGCCACCGATCGGCTGAACGCGATCATCGAGGCGAGTTCCTTCGAGGTCCACGTCGCCCGGACCTTCCCGTTGGCCCGAGCCGGGGATGCGCACCGCGCCCTGAACGATCACTATGTCGGGAAGCTGGCCCTCAAGGTCGGATAGAACGCGACAGACGGCCCGAGGCTCCCTGAGCGACACGGCCCGGAAGCCCCTCGACGTGAGGGACTTCCGAGCCGCGTGACGATCATGTCCAGAGGCGTCGCTCAGTCGACGCCGAACTCCATCGCGGCACGGTCGAGGGCCTCGTCGGCGGCGGAGGGGACGCCCCGGGAGGCGATGGCCTCCGCGCCGCCCTGCGGCATCGCGCCGATCAGCCCGGTCGAGGCCGCCTGCGCGGCGCCGACCATCCGCTGCGGGGCCGCGCCACCGACCATGCCGAGGGTCGCGTACTGCTCCAGCTTCGCCCGCGAATCGGCGATGTCCAGGTTGCGCATGGTGAGCTGGCCGATCCGGTCCGACGGGCCGAAGGCCGAGTCCTCCGTACGCTCCATCGACAGCTTGTCGGGGTGGTAGCTGAACGCCGGGCCGGTGGTGTCGAGGATCGAGTAGTCCTCACCCCGGCGCAGCCGCAACGTCACCTCGCCGGTGACCGCCGTGCCGACCCAGCGCTGCAACGACTCGCGCAGCATCAGCGCCTGCGGGTCCAGCCAGCGCCCCTCGTACATCAGCCGGCCGAGGCGGCGGCCCTCGTTGTGGTAGTTCGCCAGCGTGTCCTCGTTGTGGATGGCGTTGACCAGCCGCTCGTACGCGGCGTGCAGCAGCGCCATGCCGGGCGCCTCGTAGATGCCCCGGCTCTTGGCCTCGATGATCCGGTTCTCGATCTGGTCCGACATGCCCATGCCGTGCCGGCCGCCGATGGCGTTGGCCTCCAGCACCAGGTCGACGGGGCTGCCGAACTCCTTGCCGTTGATCGTCACCGGGCGGCCCTGGTCGAAGCCGATCGTGACGTCCTCGGTCGGGATCTCCACGGACGGGTCCCAGAACCGGACTCCCATGATCGGGTTGACCGTCTCGATGCCGGTGTCGAGGTGTTCGAGGGTCTTCGCCTCGTGCGTGGCGCCCCAGATGTTGGCGTCGGTGGAATACGCCTTCTCGGTGCTGTCCCGGTACGGCAGGCCGCGTTCGAGCAGCCACTCCGACATCTCCTTGCGCCCACCGAGTTCGGTGACGAAGTCGGTGTCGAGCCACGGCTTGTAGATGCGCAGCTGCGGGTTGGCCAGCAGGCCGTAGCGGTAGAACCGCTCGATGTCGTTGCCCTTGAAGGTCGAGCCGTCGCCCCAGATCTGGACGTCGTCGGAGATCATCGCCCGGACCAGCAGGGTCCCGGTGACGGCCCGGCCCAGCGGGGTGGTGTTGAAGTACGCCCGCCCGCCCGAGCGGATGTGGAAGGCCCCGCAGGTCAACGCCGCCAGGCCCTCCTCGACCAGGGCGGCGCGGCAGTCGACCAGGCGGGCGACCTCGGCGCCGTAGCTGAGCGCGCGACCGGGCACCGAGGCGATGTCCGGCTCGTCGTACTGGCCGATGTCGGCGGTGTAGGCGCAGGGAACGGCGCCCTTGTCGCGCATCCACGCGACCGCGACCGAGGTGTCGAGGCCGCCGGAGAAGGCGATGCCGACACGTTCGCCGATGGGCAGGGAGGTGAGAACCTTGGACACAAGGAAGATTATGCACTAGGCCGCATGGCCATGCAAACGCAGGTGGGGACATGACCAGCGACAGCGGGACCCACCGCACGCCCCGCACCGCCGCAAGGGTCCCGCTCTAGTAGTAGTTGTCGATCGGCTGGCGCGCCTCGTCGAACAGCGCCGGCCCCTCGTACCGCACCGGGGGCGGCGACGGGGTGACCGGCTTGACCTCCTCGAACTGTTCGGCGGACAGGGCGTACACCACCCGGCCGAGGCCGGACCGGTCGATCGCGGTCGCGCACATCGGGCAGGGCTGGCAACTGGTGAACATGGTGGTGCCGGCGGCCACGTCGGGAGCGAGTTCCCGAGCGGCCCAGCGGGCCAGCTTCAGTTCCGGGTGGGCGGTGATGTCCGAGTCGGAGACCACGGTGTTGTGGTCCTCGATCAGGACGGTGCCGTCCGCACCGACCAGCAACGAGCCGAACGGCCGTTCGCCGGATGCCCCCGCCTCGCTGGCGAGTTCCACCGCACGGCGGAGAAATCTCTCGTCGTCAGGGGTCATCGGTCCTCCTGGGAGTTGTGGTACGCGGCCACGGCCGCAAGGGTCTGCCAGGCGCGTTCGGGCTGGCGGATCTCGGTCAGGTCGCCGTTGAACGGGTCGAGCACCACCGTTTCCGCCCCGAGCAGACGGATCTGGTCGATGTCAGCGATGATCTGCTCGATGGTGCCGACACCGGCGAGCCGGTCCGGGGCGGTGACCACTTCTCGGGTCTCCCGGAGTCCGATGCGTGGCATCAACGCGGGCACCGGCCGGCCCAGTTCGTCGGCGGTGGCCTTCAGCCGCCCCGCTGCGTCCGCCAGCCATCCGGGCGTGACCCGCAGCGGGTGCCAGGCGTCACCGAGCAGTACCGCGCGACGAATGCCGGCGTCGCTGTTGCCGCCGACCCAGATCGGGATCGGGGTCGTGTCGTAGTCGTCGGTGGTCCGCCAGGCGTCGCGCATGACGTGCAGGTACTCATCGGTCAGCGCGCCGCGCCGCCGGAACGGCACGCCGAGCGCCTCGAACTCCTGCCGGGCCCAGCCGACGCCGACGCCGAGGACGAGCCGGCCGCCGCTGAGCCGGTTGAGGTTCGCCGCCATCCGGGCGGTGAGCAGCGGGTGCCGGTACGGGACGATGAGCACCGTGGTGCCCAGCCGGACCCGGCGGGTCACCCCGGCCAGCCAGGACAGCGTGGTGAACGGCTCGTAGAACGGCGCCGGATACTGCTCGGCCACGTCCGGGGTCACCGCGATGTGATCGGAGACCATCAGCAGGTCGAAGCCGAGGCCCTCGACCGCCTGCGCCCACCGTCGCAGCATTTCGGGGTCGGTACCCGGGGCAAAGTTCGGTACGTTGACGCCAATATGCACGGGTTCCACGCTAGCCGGGGTGGGTTCCGTGTGTGAACATCGCGTTCCCTGCCTTTGCTGGCTTTTGCCGTGGATCCATCGGCAAGATGACCCGATGGCCGAGAATCTTGACGCTGTCGATTCCGCGGCTGAAGCGGAGCACTAGGCCGGGTCGTCGCGACCCAGTTCCCAGCAGGCCACGGCGGTGGCGGCGGCCACGTTGAGCGAGTCGACGCCGCGGCGCATCGGGATCACCACCCGGACGTCGCTGCCGTCCATCGCCGCCCGGGTCAGGCCGGCGCCCTCGGCCCCCATGAGCAGCGCCGCGCGGGCCCGCTGCGCCGCGTCGAGCCGCTGGATCGGCACCGCGTCCGGCGCCGGGGTCATCGCCAGCACCGTGAAGCCGGCCGCGCGGACGTCGCCGAGCGCGTCCGGCCAGGGCTCCAGCTTCGCGTACGGGATTGCGAAGACCTCGCCCATGCTGACCCGGACGCTGCGCCGGTAGAGCGGGTCGGCGCAGGTCGGCGAGAGCAGCACGGCGTCCACGCCGAGCGCGGCCACCGCCCTGAAGATGGCCCCCAGGTTCGTGTGGTTGTTCACGTCCTCGAGGATCACCACCCGCCGCGCGGCGGCCAGCACCTCGGCGGCGGGCGGCAGCGGCTTGCGCCGGAACGACGCCAGCACGCCCCGGTGCACATGGAACCCCGTGGCCCGTTGCAGCACGTCCTGCGTGGCGGCGTAGACCGGGGCGTCGCCGGTGTCCAGGTCGGCGAGCTGGTCGACCCGCTTGGCGTCCACCAGGTACGACCGGGCCGGATAGCCGGCGCGCAGCGCCCGGCGCAGCACCAGCTCGCCCTCGGCGATGAACAGGCCGTGCGGCGGTTCCCAGCGGGTACGCAGCTCGACGTCGGTCAGCGCGCGGTAGTCGGCGATCCGGTCGTCGTCGGGGTCGGTGATCGGGTGGATGGGCACCCGCCGATTCTGCCGGACGCGCCGCAGCCGCCCCGGGCCGCCCGACGCCGGGGCAGCCCGTGGCGTTTTGTCCCGAGAGGGACGGGAATGGCGGGCCGGAGCGGCGGAGCGACGGAAGGACAGTCAGGTGAACGCACGTCCCATGGGCACGCCGGGACCGGCCCGCATCGACCAGCCGGACGGGTGGCGCGTCGACCTGGGTCCGCTGCCCCGCGACGCCACCGTCGCGGACCACATCGTGCACCGGTTGGCCGGCTGGGGCGTCCGCCGCTACTTCGGCTATCCCGGCGACGGCATCAACGGCCTGACCTCGGCGCTGCAACGCACCCGGGACCGGGCGCAGTTCGTCCAGGTCCGCCACGAGGAGACCGCCGGCTTCGCGGCGTCGGCGCACGTCAAGTACGGCGGCGGGCCGCTCGGCTGCGCGCTGGTGACCAGCGGCCCCGGCGCGATCCACCTGCTCAACGGCCTGTACGACGCCAAGCTGGACCACCAGCCGGTGGTCGCCCTCGTCGGCCACACCGCGCTCACCGCCGAGGGCGGCGGCTACTACCAGGAGGTGGACCTGCTCGCCCTCTACAAGGACGTCGCGGCCGCCTTCCTGGCCCAGCTCGACCACCCCAGCCAGGTCCGCCACCTGGTCGACCGGGCCTGCCGCACGGCGCTGGCCCGGCGTACCGTCACCGCGCTGGTGCTGCCGTCCGACATCCAGGACGCGCCGGCCGTGCCGGAGCCACCGCACGCCCACGGCTACTACCGCACCAGCGACGTGCCCAGCAGCGGCCCGACGGTGCCGCCGGAGGCGGAGCTGCGCCGGGCCGCCGAGGTGCTGGGCGGCGGCGAGCGGGTCGCCATGCTGGTCGGGCAGGGCGCGCTCGGCGCGGTGGACGAGGTCCGCGCGGTTGCCGACCGGCTCGGCGCGGGGGTGGCGGCGGCGCTGCTCGGGTTCGCCGCGGTCGACCACCGGGAGCCGTGGGTGACCGGCGCCATCGGCCTGCTCGGCACCCGGCCCAGTTGGCAGCTGATGAACGAGTGCGACCGGCTGCTGATCGTGGGCAGCAACATGCCGTACTCGGAGTTCTACCCGCCGCAGGGGCAGGCGCGGGCGGTGCAGATCGACCGGGACGGCACCCAGCTGGGGCTGCGGTACCCGACCGAGGTGAACCTGACCGGCGACGCCGCCCCCACCCTGCGGGCCCTGCTGCGCGAGCTCGGCCCCGGCCCGGGACCGACCCGCTGGCGGGCGACGATCGGCAAGGCCACCACCGCCTGGCGCCGTACGCAGCGGGAACTGGCCGGGCAGGCCGCCGACCCGGTCAACCCGCAGCTACTCTTCGCGACCCTCAGCGACCGGCTCCCCGACGACGTGATGATCTCGGTCGACTGCGGCACCACGACCGCCTGGTACGCCCGGCACCTCCAGGTCCGCCCCGGCATGCTGGCCAGCCTCTCCGGCACCCTGCTCTCGATGGGCGGCGCGATGCCGTACGCGCTGGCCGCCAAGTTCGCCCACCCGGACCGCCCGCTGGTGGCCCTGATCGGCGACGGCGCGATGCAGATGAACGGGGTCAACGAGCTGATCACGGTGGCCAAGTACTGGCGGAGCTGGTCGGACCCCCGCTTCGTGGTGCTCGTGCTCAACAACCGGGACCTGGCCTTCGTCAGCTGGGAGCAGCGCTCCAGCGAGGGCACGCCGATGTTCCCGGACAGCCAGCAGCTGCCCGACATCGGCTACCACCGGTGGGCGGAGGTACTGGGCCTGCACGGCGAGCTGGTCGACGCGCCGGAGCAGGTGCCGGGCGTCTGGGAGCGGGCGCTGGGCGCGGACCGGCCCGTGGTCGTCAACGCGCTGGTCGACCCGGCTGAGCTGATGCTGCCGCCGCACTTCACCGCCGAGCAGGCCCGCAACACCGCCGCGGCCGTGCTGCGCGGCGACACCGACTGGGCGGGCATCATCCGGCGGGGCCTGCCCACGGCGGTCGCCACCCTCCGCCCGGGACGCGGGCGGGGCTGACCGAGCGGCCCGGACGGTCCGGCGTCAGCCGGCCCGGTGGTATCGCAGCAGCACGGACGCGCCGTCGAAGGTCCGCGACTCCGCCAGGCGGAACTTCATCCGCTCGGTCGCGGCGAAAACCGGCTTGCCGCCGCCCAGCACCACCGGGTGCACGAAGATCTGGTACTCGTCGATCAGGCCGAGGTCGGTCAGCGCGGCGGCGGCCTCGGCGCCACCGTTGAGCAGCAGGTCACCGCCCGGCTGATCCTTGAGCACGGTCACCTCCCTGGCGAGGTCCCCGCCGCCGACCACCCGGGCGCCGTGATCGGCCTCGGTGAGCGTGCGCGAGACGACCACCTTCGGCGTCCGCCGCCAGATCGGCACGAACGCGAGGTCGTGCGGGTGGTCGGAGATCGACTCCGCCTGCGGCCAGTAGGCGGCCATGAACTCCCAGACCCGGCGGCCGTAGACGAACGCGCCGGCCCGGTCGCACTGCTCCAGCGAGAACGCGGACAGCTCCGGGCCCATCTCCGGCCAGTCGAACTCGCCGTTCGGCCCCTCGATGAACCCGTCGAGCGACTGGTGCACCCCGTAGACGATCTTCCGCATGGCGCTGCTCCTCCTGACCCCTGACGCCCTCTCGTGGGCGCTCTCGCCAGGTGGTCGGAACGGCCTGGCCGGATCCGACAGCCCGGCACCACCTTCGCAGGATTTTTCCTGGGGCTTGTCCGGGGCGGCTACCGTGCCGCTCATGCGCCGTCCGATGATCATTGCTCTGATCGGCGTCGACGGGGCCGGAAAGACCACCCAGGCAAAGGCGCTGGCCGCCCGGCTGCGGGCGGCCGGGGTGCCGGCCAGCTACTTCGAGAACGCTGGCGGCCGGCCCGTCTGGAACCGGCTCGCGCAGGCGCTGGGCCGCCGCGACGGGCCGCACCTGTTCGGCCGCACCGGCTACGTGACCATCGAGGCGACCGTACGCTGGCTCGCCATCGCCCGGGCGATGCTGGCCGCCCGGCTGACCGGCAGGACGGCGGTCATGGACCGCTGGTCCTGGTGCCAGTACGTGGTGATGCGGGCCCGCGGCGACCGGGGCGGGCGGTTGGTCCGCCTGGCGTACGCGATCTTCCCGCGACCGGAGCTGGTCTGCTTCCTGGCGGTCTCGCCCGAACGGGCGCAACAACGGGTGCTGGCCCGGGGCATCGACACCGAGGAGTTGACCCACCTGCGGGCCCTGGACACCGGCTACCGGGGGCTGCCGGAGTTCGGCTCGTTCACCGTCATCGACGCGGACGGCGACCCGGTCGACGTCGGCGTCGCCCTCGACCAGGTGGTCCGGGCCGCTCTCGCCCGTTCCCGCTGACCTCCGGTCCCCGGCGGCCGACCGACCGACCGACATCGACATCGGGACCGGGACCGGGACCGGGACCGATGTCGGCGTCCCTGCTGGCGCAGTAGGCGGCGGACAGCCCGGGGGCGGGTATCCCCGGCCGTGCCCTGTCGAGCTGCCCGCACAGATGGGGCAGCCCGCAGAGACCCAGCCCACCCAGCCCGTCCAAACCACCGGGCCCGTCCAGCCCAGCGCCTCATCCAGACCACCGGGCCCATCCAGCCCAGCTGCCCCCGTCCAGCCTGCGCCCCATCTAGCCCACCGGGCCCATCCAGCCCAGCGCCCCCGTCCAGACCACCGGGCCCGTTCAGCCCGGATCTGTCCGCCGGGCGGTCCTATGGGTGGGGCAGCTCGACAGGGCACGCCAGGTGGACCCGGGGAGGCGTGCAGCCCGACGTCACCTGAGCGCGGAGCGGGCGGCCGAAGCAGGCAGCCACCCGAAGCAGGGCAGCCGGCCGGCCAGCAGCGGCACGGTGGCGGCGCCAGGTTCGCGGCGACGCCGTGGCCCGGCGGTCAGCCGCGGCGCTCCAGCCAGCGACGCAGGTCGGACAGGCGCTGATCGTCCTGGGGCGACGGCCGCCGCTCCTCGGACGGGCGGCGCTGTTCGACCGGCGGACGCTCCACCGGGCGGCGCGGGTCGCCGACCAGCTCGCGGCTGGGGGCGGCGAACTTCTTCTCCGGCTCACCGGCGACGGCGGTGCCGATGACCCGGGCGACCGCGTCGATCACCCGCGCCTGCACGGCAGCGCCCACCGAGTCGGTCGGGTCGTCCGGGTTGGCGGCGATGCCCGCGACCGCCACCTGCGGGGTGAAGCCGACGAAGGTCTCGGTGGCGTTCTTCTCCGAGCTGCCGGTCTTGCCGGCCACCGGCCGGCCGTCGAGGATCCGGTTCACCGAGGTGGCCGTGCCCCCGTTGCACTGCGCGAGCGTGGACTGCTGGCCGACCGGGCAGCGGGCGGCGTCGGTGGCGGCCCGGGCCACGTCGGCGTCGAGCACCCGGCGGCAGGACGGGTCGCCGACCGGCACCTTCTCGCCGTCGGCGGCGGTCACCGAGACCACCGGCAGCGGCGCGCAGTACGTGCCCTCGGCGGCCACCGTGGCGTACGCGTTCGCCAGGTCGAGCGGGGTGGTGGCGGTGACGCCCAGGGTGAAGGAGCCCCAGTCGGCGGCGTCGTTCTCGGCGAAGGTGGCGTCGGCGTCGGCCCGGAAGGTGATGCCGAGGCGCTTCGCCATCTCGACCACCTTCTCCTGCCCGACCTGCTCGGCCAGCCACACGAAGTACGTGTTCACCGAGCGGCCGAAGCCGTCCCACATCATCCGGTAGCCGTCCATCCACTCCGGGTTGGCGTTGGCCGGGCACCACCGGCCGTCGCAGCTGCCCTCGCCCTCGGCGGCGTACCGGGTGGGCAGCCGACTCGGCGCGTCGAAGCCGGTGGACAGCGGCTTGCCGGCCTCCAGCGCGGCGAGCATGGTGAAGAGCTTGAACGTCGAGCCGGCCTGGTAGCCGGCCACGCTGTCGCCGCCGGAGATCAGCGGGTTGACGGTGTTGGGGTGGTTGGCCTGCCCGTCCGGGTTCGCGTCGAGGCTGTAGTGCCGGTTGACCGCCATCGCCAGCACCCGGCCGGTGCCCGGTTCGACGGCGGCGATCGGCAGGGCGCGCTTGTTGTCGTAGGAGTAGACGCTTGTGGCCTGCTTCTGCGCGGTGGCCTGGATCTTCGGGTCCAGCGAGGTCACCACGGTGTAGCCGCCGCGACGCAGGGCCTGCTCGCGCTCCTCGACGGTCGCGCCGAACTCCGGCTGCGCGAGCCACCACTGCCGAAGGTAGTCGCAGAAGAAGCCCCAGTCGTCGTGGCCCTCGGCCACGGCGGTGCAGCCGTTGGGCTGGGCCGTGGGGCGCAGCGTCAGCTTCTCGGTCCTGGCCCGCGCGGCCTCGTCGGCACTGATCGCGCCGGTGGCGACCATCGAGTCCAGCACGTAGCCGCGCCGCTCCAGCGCGGCGTCCGCGTCGCCGTCGATCGGGCTGTACGCCTCCGGCGACTGCACCAGGCCGGCGAGCAGGGCCGCCTCGCCGAGGGTCAGCTCCGCCGGGGGCTTGGCGAAGTAGCGCTGGCTGGCCGCCGCGATGCCGTACGCCCCGGAGCCGAAGTACGCGATGTTCAGGTAGCGGTTGAGGATCTCGTCCTTGCTCAGGCGCTGTTCCAGCGCCGAGGCGTACCGGATCTCCTGGATCTTGCGCCCGACGGTCTGCTCGGTGGCCGCGGCGCGCTCCTCGGCGGTGCGGCCGGGGTCGGTCTTGAGCACGTTGCGGACGTACTGCATGGTCAGCGTGGAGCCGCCCTGCTGGCCGCCGCCGGAGACGTTCGACACCACGGCCCGCAGCAGCCCGCGCAGGTCGGCGCCGCCGTGGTCGTAGAAGCGCCGGTCCTCGGCCGCCACGATCGCCTGCCGCATCACCGGGGCGATCTCGTCGAGCGGCACGTCGGTGCGGTTGACGTCGTAGAACGTGGTGATCAGCGTTTTGCCGTCGTTGGCGTAGAGGTAGGACCGCTGCGGCGTGGCCGGGGTGCGCAGCGCCTCGGGCAGCCCCGCGTACGACCCGACCGCGGCCTTGGCGGCGAACCCGAGCAGCAGGTTTCCCGGCAGCGCGGCGACCGCCAGGACGAGGCCGGCGAGCACGCCGGCGAGCAGCACGGTGAACAGCCGCGACAGCGGCGGGCGGGGTGGGGCCATGGTCCCCAGGATTGCCACGTAACGGGCCAACCGACCACCCCCGGGGCCCGGTTGTCAGCAATTTCACCGCCCGTGACCAGCGACTTCCCATCCCACCGCCCCCTCGGCCACCGCGAACCCCGTGGCCACCACCCGCCCCGGCGCCCACCGGGTGTCCGGTGCCCGCCGGGGCCGGTGCGACGGGTCAGGTGGGCAGGGGGCCGTTCGGGCCGGGGGTGGCCGGGGCGGCGGCGGTGGCGAGGCTCGCGCTGGCGGCGTCGCGGGCGATGTCCCGGGGCACCAGGCGACCGGAGCGGTAGCCGATGCCGATGCCGGCGACCAGCACGAAGATCGCGCCGAAGGTCTGCAACGAGCCGATCAGTGCGCCGCCGACGCCCAGCAGCGGGGCGGCGATCATCAGCATCACGCCGTCACCGATGCTGAACGAGCCGGACCGGGCCACCGACCAGCCGGTCAACAGCCAGCCGAGGCTGTAGCAGGTGGCGCCGACGAGCACGAGCATGCGCGCGGTGGTGCCGAAGACGGGGGTCTGCTCCGCCAGCCCCGCGAAGGGGAGCATGAGCACCGTTCCGGCGATGGATACGAGCAGGCCGGCGACGGCCGCCCGGCGGCTGCGGGTCGCCGCCAGCAGCCCGGTCAGCGCCAGCAGGGCGAGCAGCCCGAGCCACACCGCCGCCACCCAGCCCACCAGGTAGAGCGGCCGGCCGTCGGCCGGGTACGGGTCGTTGCCCACCCCGCCGTCGCTGGCCATCGCCACGACGGCGTAGAGGATGGCGTACGCGGGGAGCAGCCACACCGCGCCCCGCGCGAGCCGGCGCAGCGACCAGGCCCAGGTGGCGTTCGTGGCCGGCCCGACCGGCGTCGGCTCGACGAAGGGCAGCACCCCGAACCCCCCGCCGGTACGCCGGCTGCCGAGCGGCCCGGCAGGATCGTGCGCACCGGGCACCGGGGCCGAGGAGCGTACCCGCTTCGCCGGATCCTTCATGCGTCACCTCGCTCGTCCGACGAGCGGTGCGGGACGCGCCGGGGCGCCCCGTTGCCTGCTCACCGCCCGTCCTAGGACCGATGGTGGCAGGCGACGGAGCGCCCCATGAGTGGTTCTCGCATTTCCGGGCGGTCGCGCCCGGACCCGGTCAGGCCCGTTCGCGCTGGTCGGCCGGGTCGTTGAGCAGGCTCGCCGGGGAGACCGGCTCCGGTGCCGGCAGCCCCTGCGGCTGGCCGCCCGTGGCCTGCGCCTCGGCGACGCGTACCTCGTCGTGGATCTGCTGGGCGGCGGCGGCCGCGGCCTGCGCGGCCTCGGCCGCCTCGCGCTCCACCTCGCCCGCGCTGCCGGCCGCCTCCGGCGCCGGCTCGTCGCCGACCATCCGGCTCAGCCCGCCGAGCGCGCCGCCCATGCCCTCCAGCGCCTTGGTCAGCTCGGCCGGCACGATCCAGACCTTGTTCGCGGTGCCGTTGGCGATCTGCGGCAGGGCCTGGAGGTACTGGTAGGCGAGCACCTTCTGGCTCGGGTTCGCCTGGTGGATCGCGTCGAACACCGTCTTGATCGCCTTCGCCTGGCCCTCGGCCTGGAGGATCCGGGCCTGCCGGTCACCGTCGGCGCGCAGCACCGCGGACTGCTTCTCACCCTCGGCCGTGAGGATCTGCGACTGCTTGTGCCCCTCGGCGTTCAGGATCGCCGCCCGGCGGTCGCGCTCGGCGCGCATCTGCTTCTCCATCGAGTCGCGGATGCTCGCCGGCGGCTCGATCGCCTTGAGCTCCACCCGGGTGACCTTGATGCCCCACCGCCCGGTGGTCTCGTCCAGCACGCCGGACAGGTGCCGGTTGATCTGGTCGCGGCTGGTCAGCGCCCGCTCCAGGTCCAGCGACCCGATCACGTTGCGCAGCGTGGTGACGGTGAGCTGCTCGATGGCCTGGAGGAAGTTCGAGATCTCGTACGTGGCCCGGACCGAGTCGACGACCTTGAAGTAGAGCACCGTGTCGATCGAGACGACCAGGTTGTCGGAGGTGATCACCGGCTGGGGCGGGAAGCTGACCACCTGCTCCCGCAGGTCGACCTTGGTACGCACCGCGTCGACGAACGGGACCAGGATGTTCAGCCCCGGGTTGAGCGTGCGCTTGTACTTGCCGAGCCGCTCCACGACGTCCTGGCGCTGCTGCGGCACGATCCGTACCGCCTTGGCCAGGGTGATCACCCCGATCAGAGCGATGGCCATCAGTAGGACCGGGATCACAAGTTCCATGTACTCACCTTTTCGCTTCGGGTAGCTCCCCGGAAGGAGAAACGTCGTCCCGCCACACCAGGGCGGTGGCGCCCCGCACCTGGATCACCTGCACCCGGTCGCCCGGGGCGAAGTGCTGGCTCGCGTCGTAGGAGCGGGCCTGCCACAGCTCGCCGTCGATCTTCACCATGCCCTGCCCGGCGTCGACCTGCTCCAGCACCAGCGCCGTGCTGCCCTCAATCGCCTCCACGCCGAAGGGCTGCTCACCGCTCTCCAGCGCCGAGCGGCGGTGCCTGCGCAGCGTCGGCCGCACACCCAGCACCGTCAGCGCCGACACGCCGGCGAAGACGATCGCCTGCACCTCGACCGGGGCGCCGAGCGCCGCCGCTCCCGCGGCGGCCAGGGCCCCGACCGCGAACATGATCAGAAAAAGCGTCGTCGTGAAGATCTCAGCGACCGCCAGCACGACACCCAGCACGATCCAGAACACGGCGTCCACCCCCCGATCGTGACACGTCAAAGCACGTGGAGCCCACCCGCGAAGATCAGTAAGCTCGGCGGCACGCCGGCGGCCCACCCCGACGGCACCGGAATCCCCCGAGGAGAGCCCGTGTCCCTGTTGCCCGAGACCACCCGCCAGGTCGATGCCCTCGTCGCCGGGGCACAGTCCGCCGGCCGTACGCCGTCACTGGTGGTCGGCGTGGTACGGGACGGCGCGCTGACCCACCTCGCCACGGCCGGCGAGCACCCGCGCCCCGACGCCGACCTCCAGTACCGCCTCGGGTCGATCAGCAAGACGATGACCGCGACCCTGGTCATGCAGGAGCGCGACGCCGGCCGGCTGGCCCTGGACGACCCGCTGGAGAAGCACCTGCCCGGCACCGGTGTGGGCACGCTCACCCTGCGGCAGTTGCTCGGCCACGCCAGCGGCCTGCGCCGCGAGCCGGACGGGCAGTGGTGGGAGCGCGCCGAGGTCGGGAACCTGGCGACCCTGCTGGCCGGGGTGAGCGCCGAGAAGATCGCCTATCCCCCGCACCGGGTCTACCACTACTCCAACCTGGCGTACGGGCTGCTCGGCGGCGTGCTGGAGCGGATCACCGGCACCTCGTGGGCGGAGTTGCTGCGCCAGCGCGTGCTGGAGCCGCTCGGCATGCGCCGCACCACGTACGCTGCCACCGAGCCGTTCGCCCGCGGCTACGTGGTGCACCCCTGGCACGGCACGCTGCGGGAAGAGCCGCGTACCGACACCGGGGCGATGGCCCCGGCCGGGCAGCTCTGGTCCACGGTCGAGGACCTGGCCCGGTGGGCGGCGTTCCTGGCCGACCCCGCGCCGCAGGTGCTGGCGGCGGAGACGCTGGCCGAGATGTGCGTCCCCGTGTCGATCAGCGACGTCGACTCGTGGACCGGCGGGCACGGCCTCGGGCTGGAGCTCTACCGGCAGGGCGAGCGGGTGTACGTCGGGCACGGCGGCTCGATGCCCGGCTACGTGGCCGCCCTGGCGGTGCACCGCCCGTCGCGCACCGGCGTGGTCGGCTTCGCCAACTCGTACGGCTTCCGCACCGGCGGGATCGGCGGGCTCGCGCTACGGATCCTGACCACCGTGCTGGACGCCGAGCCGGCCCTTCCGAAGCCCTGGCTGCCGGCCGCCGCTCCCCCGCCCGCCGAGGTCGACGAGGTGGGCGGCCGTTGGTGGTGGATGGGGACGTCGCTCGACGTGACCTGGGACGCGGCCAGGGGCGAGCTGGTCGTGTACGTGCGCGGCGAGCGGGTCAGCGTGTTCGTCCCGGAGGGTCCGGACCGCTGGCGGGGTCGCTCCGGCCCCGAGAACGGCGAGATCCTCACGGTGCTGCGCGACGAGGCGGGGCGGGTGGTGGCCCTCGACATCGCCACCTTCGTCTTCACCCGCACCCCCGACCAGGAGCCCTGAGGGTCGACGGTCGCCGACGGGCCCGGCCCGTCGGGGGCCCGGGGCAGGGCGGCGGGGGGTGGGAGTGGGTGAGGCGGTGCAAAGG